>CAYGWL010000030.1:0-23926 GCA_964353575.1 uncultured Methanosarcinales archaeon
TTCAAAAAATACAGCTGATAAAAATGTTAAATGACCCATTAGCAAATGTTTTGTCGCAGATTTTGAACAGCGAGAATGCTGGAAAAAGCAGCTGCTCCATAAAGCCGGCATCAAAAACAATAAAGGCAGTGCTGAAGATACTCAATGAGCAGCATTACCTCGGCTCCTTCAAGGAAACCAATGACGGAAAAGGAAACTACATAACAATCCAGCTTATAGGAAGGGTGAACAAGTGCTGCGCAATCAAACCGAGATTCTCTGTAAAAACACCTGATTTTGAGAAGTTTGAAAAAAGATTCCTGCCTGCAAAGGATTTCGGAATACTCATAGTCTCAACATCGCAGGGCATAATAACTCATAATGAGGCAAAGAACCGCAACATAGGAGGAAGGCTCCTGGCCTATTGCTACTGAACATGGAAAGAAAAGCCATAACAGAGGAAATACAACTGCCACAGGGCATACAGGCAAGCATAGAGAATAATTTGGTAAGCATAAAAGGTCCAAAGGGGGAATCAAGCAAAAAGCTGGTTCATCCGCTGGCAAGCATAAGCATTGAGCAAAACAGCATAAAAATCAGGACAGCAAAGAACACAAAGAGGGATAAGAAGATTGTGGGAACATTCAAAGCCCACATAAGGAACATGATAAAGGGCGTAACGAATGTGCACTTTTACACGCTCAAGATATGCTCAGGCCACTTTCCAATGAATGTTTCAGTTGCAAAGGATGAGTTCATAATCAAGAATTTTTTCGGCGAAAGGACTCCAAGGAAGCTTAAGATAAAGCATGGAGTCATCATAAAGATTGATGGAAACATTATAACTGTGGAAAGCGTTGACAAGGAATCTGCAGGGCAGACAGCTGGCTCAATAGAGAATATCTGCAGGAAAGGGAGGACAAAATTTGACAAAAGGGTATTCCAGGACGGGATTTTCATAACAAACAAGGATGGCAAGGAGATGAAATGAACACAAAACATCTTTTGGAAATAAGGGCACGGCTAAAGTCAAAAAAGCCGAAGTTCCTGGCGCAGGGCGCCAACAAGCGCAAGGAGCTTTCTGCAAGATGGAGAAGGCCCCATGGAGTAAGGTCAAAGATAAGGGTTGGCCTAAGCGGAAAAAGGAAAAAACCCAGTCAGGGCTACAGATCGCCAAAGCAGGTAAGGGGATTCCACAAAACAGGACTCATACTGATTAGGGTCTGCTCGCTGAAAGACCTTGATATGCTTCCAAAGCAAGCTTGCATAACCATCTCCTCGGTTGTCGGGAAAAAAAAGAAAATTGAGATAGTCAGGAAAGCAGAGCGCATGAACATAAGCGTGACTAATATAAAGCCGGAAGAATTTTTGAAGCAGTTTGAAAAAGAAAAAAGAGAGAAGCTGGAAGAAAAAGAAAGAACAGAAAAAGGTGCAGAAGGGAAAAAGCCGGCTGTGAAAACAGAGAAGAAAAAAGAGGAAGTAAAGAAAGAGCAGACCAAAAAGGAAAAGGAAGAAGCGGCAGAAGAAGACAGAAAAGAAGCAGAGAAAAAGGAAAGAGATAAGCTGCTTACCAAGAGGATAAGATGAAAACGCAAAAGACGCTTGCAGCTAAAATACTAAGGTGTTCCAAGAAAAGAATAATCTTTGACACAGAAAGATTAGAGGACATAAAGGAAGCAATAACAAAGGAAGACATGAGAGGCCTTATAAAAGAAGGGGCAGTAAAAAGAAAGCAGGTCAAGGGCGTATCCAAGGTAAGGGCAAGGAAGAGAAAGGAGCAAAAGAAGCGCGGACAGAGAAAGGGGCATGGAAAGAGGAAGGGAAAGTCAACAGCAAGGCTGCCCAGGAAAAAGGAATGGATGAACAGGATAAGGCTTCAGAGAAAGTTTTTGAAAGAGCTTAAGCAAGCAGGGCTTCTCAAAAAATCAACTTACCGAAACCTTTACAGCAAGGCAAGCGGTGGATTTTTCAGGAGCAAGAGGCACCTCAAGCTTTACATAACAGATAACAAGCTGGTTTTGAAACTCAAAGAACCCATTAAGGAAGTGGCCAAATGAGGAAAAGTTATGCTGTGCAGTTCAGGAGAAAGAGAAAGAAGGTAACAAACTACAGGAAAAGGCTAAAGCTGATTGTATCAGGAAGATACCGCCTGGTGGTAAGAAAAAGCCTTAAGTACATAATAGCCCAGATAGTGGAATACAACGCTGAAGGCGACAAGGTTGCTGCATCAGCCAATTCAAAAGAGCTAAAAAAATATGGCTGGCTCTACAGCTGCGGGAACATATGCGCCGCATACCTAACAGGATTTTTGATGGGCAAAAAGCTCAAGAAGATAAAGGTTGATGATGCAGTGCTTGACATGGGGCTTAACTCCTCTGTAAAGGGCTCAAGAGTGTATGCCCTGCTCAAAGGCGTAATAGATTCAGGAGTTAATCTGCCTGCATCGCAGGAAATATTCCCATCGCAGGAAAGGATTTCAGGAAAGCACATAGCAGACTATGCAAAACAACTCAAGGGCAATGATGCTGCCTACAAAAAGCAGTTCTCAAAATACATAAAGAACAATCTTGAGCCAAGTGACATAACAAAAAATTTTGATTCTGTAAAGAAGAGGATACTACAAAATGGCAAAGAAAGCTAAGAAAAAGACAGGAAAGGCTGCTAAAGAAAAGGAAGAAGAGATAATTGAAGAAGTTATAGAGGAAGAAGAAGAAAAAGAAGTAGCCGTGGAAAAGCTTGCACCAAAGTCAAGTTTTGACAAGGAATCATGGAAACCCAAGACAAAGCTTGGAGAGATGGTGAAGAACAGCGAAATAACGGACATAAACCAAATCCTTGATTCAGGAAAGGTCATAATGGAATCAGAGGTGGTTGATGCTTTGCTTTCAGACCTCTCACCAGACCTCATATTAATAGGCCAGGCCAAAGGAAAGTTCGGAGGAGGCCAGAGAAGGGTTTTCAAACAAACTCAGAAAAAGACCAAAGAGGGCAATAAGCCTCATTTCGCCACAATGGTTGTCCTTGGCAACAAGGACGGAATAGTTGGCATAGGATACGGCAAGGCAAAGGAAACAGTTCCTGCAAGAGAAAAGGCAATGAGAAATGCCAAGAAGAATATAATAAAGATTATAAGAGGTTGCGGAAGTTGGCAGTGCGGCTGCAAAGAGCCACACTCAATACCCTTTGCTGTAAGCGGAAAATGCGGCTCTGTCAGGATAAAGCTGCTTCCAGCGCCAAAAGGAACTGGCTTGTGCGTTGAGAGAGAGTGCAAAAAGATTTTGTCAGCAGCAGGAATAAAGGATGTGTGGTCAAAGACCATTGGCCAGACCAGGACAAAGGTAAACCTTGTAAAGGCATGCGAGCAGGCGCTCAAAAAGCTGGTGGACACAAAGCTTCAGGAGAAGCACTTCAAAGAGTTGGGTATAAAGGAGTGAAAATGAAAATAGCTGTTGTAATGATTCGCGGACTTGCTGGAGTTAGGAAGGACATAGATGACACCATGAAAATGCTCAAGCTATACAGAAAAAACTACTGCGTTGTCATGGAGGACACAAAAGCCAATCTGGGAATGCTTAAGAAGGTGAAGGATTATGTGACCTTCGGAGAGCTGGATGAAGATACTTACAATATGCTGGTGGAAAAAAGAGGGCAGGAATTCAGGGAAAGAACTACAGATTCAAAGAAAAGAATAAATTATATTTTCTTAAAATTTGGCGAAAAAAAACTCAAGCCGTTTTTCAGGCTCAGCCCTCCCAGGGGAGGATTTGAAAGAAAAGGCATAAAAAAGAACTTCAAATCAGGAGGCGCCCTCGGCTACAGGGGGAATAAGATAAATGATTTGATAAAGAGGATGGTCTAAAATGCCCGCCACAAGAAGAAAGAAGAAAACAAGGCAGGAAGGCTCCCATGGATGGGGCTCAAGAAAGAAGCATAGAGGCAAAGGACACAAAGGTGGCGCTGGCAAGTCAGGCCATGGAAAAAGAACAAACCCAAAAGAGCCCGCAATATGGAAAGACACAAAGTACTTTGGAAAGTATGGCTTCATCAAGAAGAATATAAAGATTAAGATAAATCCGGTGAACATAAGATTCCTGGATGAAAACATCGAGAAATTTTCCGAAAGCAAGCAGGCAAAGAAAGAAAATGACGCTTACATCATCAACCTCAAAGACCTCGGCTTCAACAAGCTTCTGGGCTCAGGAAAGGTCAGCAGGAAACTAATTATAACAACACTGTATGCATCAAGCAGGGCAGCAGAAGCAGTGAAGAAAGCAGGAGGAGATGTTATTGTGCAAAAAGCCGGGGAAAGGAAAAAGAAACAGCAAGGGGAAAATGTTAAAGAGCAAAACAAGCAAGGAAAAGACAAGAAAGCAAGCGAGGTAGGCAAAGATGTTGCTGCTGGAAGTGCTCTTGGCCATGCTGCTGACAGCAAAGATATTAAAAATAAGGACAATAAAAAAGATAACAAAACAATAAAGGATAGTAACATAAAGGAGAGTAACAAGCATAAAAGCCACAAAAAAATAAAAAATAATAACACTGCTGTAAAAGAGGGTGATTGAGCATGTCTATTATCAGAAGCATACTTACCAACCTGCCTGAAGTAAGGGCTCCAAAGCAGAAGAAACTTTCTTTCAAGGAAAAGCTCAAGTGGACGCTAATAATACTGCTGCTTTTTTACGTGCTTAGCGTAATCCCTTTGGTTGGCTTGGGAGAGAACCAGCTCCAGAGATTTGAGATTTTATCAGTCATACTTGGCGCCAAATTCGGCTCAATAATATCCCTTGGAATAGGTCCAATCGTCACAGCATCCATTGTGCTGCAGCTTCTTAACGGCTCAGGCATCATGAAGTTTGACCTTACAAGCTCTGATGGCAAGAAGCTTTTCCAGGGCGTGCAGAAGGCAGGCTCAATATTCTTCATAGTCTTTGAAGCAATGATATATGTTCTTACCGGAGGACTTGCACCTAGTCCTGGAGTAAGCCCCTTGCTGCTCATATTCCAGCTTTTTTTAGGTGGCATACTCATAATGTTCATGGATGAGGTTGTTAGCAAGTGGGGCTTTGGCTCAGGAATAAGCCTCTTCATTGCAGCAGGAGTTTCAGAAACCATCTTCACAAGAATGCTGAGCCCATTGCCAAGCCCAACAAATCCAGAGGTTGCTGTAGGAGCAATACCTGCACTCGTACAGTCATTGGCAAGGTCTGAGCCTCAAACTGCCATTTTAATGCTCGCAGCAGTGCTGGCAACAATAGCAGTTTTTGTAATATGCGTTTATGCGCAGGCAATGAAAGCAGAAATACCTCTTTCATTTGGAAGGATTCGAGGCCATGGAATAAGGTGGCCCTTGGCATTTATGTACACAAGCAACATTCCAGTAATACTTGTGGCTGCCCTGCTTGCAAATATCCAGCTCTGGGCAAGGCTGCTTGAAAGCTGGGGTCATCCCATACTGGGAACATTTTCTGGAAACAGCCCTGCCTCAGGATTTGTGCTTTTGGTTAATCCTCCAAATGTTGTGCAGAAATTATTAACAGGAGGCTTAAGCATCTTTCCAGGAGGGCATGGATTGCTTTATTCAATAATGCACTCGGATATCTTCATAATACTTTTTTACGTCACATTCATGGTTTTGGGAGCAGTCATATTCTCAATATTCTGGGTTCAGACATCTGGAATGGATGCAAGAAGCCAGGCAAAACAGATGATATCATCTGGACTTCAGATACCTGGCTTTAGAAGAGATGAAAGGGTTCTGGAAAGACTGCTTGACAGATACATAACTCCTTTAACAGTAATGGGTGCCATGGCTGTTGGTCTGCTTGCAGCAACTGCTGACCTTACAGGCGCCTTTGGCTCTGGAACAGGAATACTGCTTACAGTCATGATTGTTTACAGGCTATACGAGGACATAGCCCAGCAGCACATGATGGATATGCATCCTTTAATGAGGAGGTTTATGGAAAAATGATAATCCTTGACCAGCTAGTAAGCATTCCAGCGCTTTACTCAGTAATAATAATCTCCTTTGTTGTTGCACTGCTAATAAACATAATCTACAAGTTCATGACTGACCAGAAAAGGCTCAAGGAGATACATGACGAGACAAAAAAATACCAGGAAAGCATGAAGAAGCTAAAAGATGATCCAAAGAAGATGATGGATTTGCAGAAGGACGCCATGAAGCTTCAGATGGAGATGTTCACGCAGACAATGAAGCCAACCATAGTTACAATGCTTCCTGTGCTCTTTGTATTTGCATGGATGAGCACCCACTTTGCCTATGCACCCATAATGCCTGGACAGGAATTCACAACAACCATGCTTTTCAAAGAAGGGGCAGAAGGTTCTGCAGAAATATTTGTTCCTCAAGGAATAGAAATAACTGGAAACGCTGTTGCTGATATAAATGATAATAAGAACGCTTCATGGCGGTTAAAGGGTGAAAAAGGTGAGTATTTGTTGCAATACACTTATAATAACCAAACTTATGATAAAGAGGTTTTAATAACGCAGGAGAGCAGCTTCAAGGAGCCTGTTAAAAACATCAATGAAGACAATGTAAATAAGATCATTGTTGAACATGATAAGAACATCCTGCTTGATGTCCTTGGTTTCAAGATTGGCTGGCTGGGAACATACATCATCTTTTCCCTTGTATTCAGCATAGTTTTAAGAAAGCTTATGAGGTTATACTGATGAGAAGAAGAAAATCAAGAAGCTTGAGAAGGGTTTTCAGAAGAACGCCCGGAGGAAAAACAGTCATACATTACGAGCCTAGAAAGCCCAAAAAGGCTCATTGCGCTAGCTGCGGAGCTGTCCTTAAAGGAGTTCTCAGGGAGAGGCCTTACAAGATGCAGAATATTCCGAAAACAAAGAAGAGGCCGTCAAGACCTTATGGCGGAATGCTTTGCAGCAGGTGCATGAGAGAGAAGATTTTAATGAGTGTGAGAAAATGATTGAAGTAGGCAGGGTATGCGTGAAGATTGCAGGCAGGGACGCTGGAAAGCACTGCATAATCATAGATGTTGTTGATGATAATTATGTAATAATAGACGGCTTGACAAGGAGAAGGAAGTGCAACATAAAGCACCTGGAGCCCTTGGAAACCCTTCTTAAAATAAACAAGAACTGTGAGCACAAAACCGTTATTTCTGAACTTGAAAGGCTGGGAGTAAAAATGCCCAAAGAGAAGAAAAGCTTTGGGAAAGCAAAAGGAGCAGAGAAGAAAGAAAATGCGGGAAGACCAGTAAGGAAGAAAAAGGTAGGGGAAAAGAAGCCACAGGAGAAGAAGGAAGGGGAGAGAAAGCAGGAAGTGAAGAAAAAAGAAGACAGGAAAAAGACAGAAGATAATAAGAAATAATAAAGGAAACCTGCCCCACTAAAATAGAATAAAGATTAGGAACGCTTTTCTGGAGAAAACAAAGATTTTAGGTTTGGAATTCAGGCATTAAGTTTATAATATCAGTTGGATTTCTATATGGCATGAAGCTTGATGATTTAAAAGAAGAGCATCTTGCAGAAGTAGTTAGATTATATGAAGAACGCTGCGGCTTTGGAAGGACATTTAGAAATGCGATGTATCAGCAGCCTGGAACAGTTTTAGAACACTTGAAAGAAAATGGCAAAGAAGAATATAGAATTGGGTCAAAATGCGACGGGCATTCAAAAATATATTTTGAAACAGATTTTGACGGCAATGTTGTGGTAAGATTTAATCCAAATTTTGACCCAAGAGACAGACATGGAAAGGAGCGTGATGCTGCTGAAAAAGCTGGGGAAGAATTCATTAACGCAGCAATGCAATACTTGTGTCAGTAATAAACAGAATTCTGAATTAGACATAATTCCTATTAAAATCGTTTTCAGTTATGAAGTTCTGGAAACCTGCGTCCGCAGGGTTTTTGGTTTAAAAAACAGAAAGATTTATATATTAATACCGTATTAATACTATATTAAGGTGATATTATGGTACAAGCGATAATAACTATTGAGGATCGAACCAACAGAGTTTTGAATATAGTTAAGGCTAAATTCGGGTTGAAAGATAAAAGTGAAGCTATAAATGTTATGGCTAAACAGTATGAGGAGGAGATTCTTGAACCTCAACTTAGGCCGGAGTATATAGAAAAACTTCAAAGGATAAAGGAGCAAAAGGGAATTCGTTTCAGGAACATTAAACAGTTAAGAGAGCATATTAAAAATGCGTGAATTTGAAATTAAGCAGGAACTGGATAAAAAACTGGTTAAGTTATCAAAGAAAGACAAAAAGAGATTTGAAGCGGTAATGAAGAAAATTGAAGAGGTGGTTAGTTCTGGTGATGTTGAGCATTACAAAAATTTGAGATATGATATGAAAGATTCCAAAAGAGTTCAGATTGGTCATTTCGTTTTGGTTTTTAGTTATGATAAAGCCAAGGATTTTGTGTCATTTGAAGATTATGACCATCATGATAATATCTATAATAAACAATAAGCCCAAAACTACTTTCTCATTTTTCAGTATTCAGAAAATTTCACTTAATTGTTGTCACGTCTACAGACTACTCAATTTTAAATATAAGCTGACCTTGTTATATTTATGAGCCCGCTGTATGTCCCTGATATATTAAAAATACCTGAAAAAACCAAGTTAAGTTACACTGCTTCTGAATTAAGCGCACTAAAGGTGCATATGGAACAAAGATTCGGCCGGACTACAGGAGTTGGCAGCTGGGAGTTCAGGAATAAAGCAATAGAAGGCGTGCTTGCCACGCCTCCAAGCAGGAAAACTCTTATGCAAAGACGAGCGTTTTTCTCTGAGATTATGGATGGGGGGAGAAAGAATCTCAGCGATATAGTTTCTAAACTGCCTTCACAGCAAATCTCTCCAAGGTCAATCTACGGCTATTCTTTTGACAATTACTACACAAGTGTAAAGCGTGCCAGGAAACTGGTTGACTTGCCAGTAAATCTAAGAAGGATTATTGAACTTGAATGGAAATCTGGTCTGTATGCGGAATTATCAGGGTTTTGCTCTGATTTTATTAGCTCAAATAAGGAATTTGTAGAAACTGCTGACAAGATAAGGGAAAAGGGCCTCACGTACGAAAACTGGCAAAGCATTATTGAGAGTCTTGAGCCTTATCTTGATTTTGTTGGAGTAGGCAAGTCATTAAAAGAGCAGCTCCTGACTTATCTCATTTTTGCACATGCCTGTAACAGCGGGTGCTTGCCCCAGTTTTCAGACCGGTCAAGCAAGAATGGCCGAATTGTAAACGGAATGCATCCCTCTTACGGAGACTGGATGGATACCCGTACTGGGCCTAGGATTTATACAAACCCTGTTCCAAACAACGCGGAGTGGAATGAAAACCAAAGGCTTACACTGGTTACAGGAAGCAATTCCAGAGGCAAGAGTGTTTATCTAAGGATGATAGGGCTGAATGTTCTTCTTGCCATGAACGGGTTTTACGCAATTGCGGATGAAATGGCGTTTTCTCCAGTAAGGAGGGTGTGGTCCTGCTTTGATTTTGGAGACAGGGTTGGTGCAGGTCATTTAGAAACAGGCCAGGAATATGTTGCGCAGATAAGAGATAATGCCACAAGAGAAGACCTTTTGCTCATTGACGAGCCAGCGCAGGGAACTGAGCCAGCCACAGAGTATCGTCTTGCAAAGGGCTTGGTTGAGTTTGCTCATTTGGGAGGATTTAATTCTTTTGTTGTGACGCACGATCTTGCACTTGTTTCAGAGTTCAGCGGATTGGAGAGCATAGCTTTTAGCAGGGTTGCTGACTACGATGATGAAAAGCATAAATACCAAGTTTCACCAGGAATAGCCCGTGATGGATACGGAATGCGTCTTGCAAAGAAGTTCGGGACTGACCCAGAGTCGCTGAAGAGAGCTATAAAGAAAAGGAAAAAGGATGGCAGTCTTTAAACTCTGGAAGAATTCTTTTTTCTTATTTAATTGGTTGATAGTCCTCTGAAATTGTACCTGATAATTGTATCTGATAGTTCTCTAAAATTGTACCTAAATTATTGACTATATTCTCGATATGGTCATCTCTGGAACCAAAGGATGAAGTGTAGTCTGGTGATGCCTGTAAACACTTACGTACGCCATCAGCAGTCATGTTTCCAGTAAGCGCTGTCACAGGTATTTCATAAAGAGATTTGTGTTCAATTGTACACATTGTAGTTTTAACAGGTTCATCAGATTCATCAAAAATTCTCTTATCCGTAAACTGTATTCCGTAGTCGTGCTCACTTGATGAAGAAGCGGACTCATCAAATATTTCATCAATAATTCCTGAATACCATGTAATTCCTTGTTTATCTCCCGTTCTTCTCCCTAACAATACATGTTTCCCTAGCTTCTTTCTGAAATCTTCTGTTGGAATCATTTTATATTTGATAAGAATAACTTGTTTATAAACCTTTCGTTATGTAACTACCACAGAGTTACCAATAAAAGATGTGTAGTGTCAAAGCCTTTTCCTCATTTTTATGCCTCCAGATTTATTGAACTTAACAGTTCATATGCAAAAGAAGGTATTTTTACAGGTTATTTCTTAGCAGCCCAAAAGAATTCGCTCAGATTTATCTCAAGCGCTGCCACTGGCATCTCTAAGCTGAAGTTCTGGAGCACCTGCGGGTGTATTTCTCCCATCTGCCCTATCTTCTTGCTACTGACATAGATGTCTGCAGCCCTTCCTGGTATGAATGAGCTATGGGGAATTATTTTCAGCTCGTATTTCTCAACGCCTGCACTTTTCATTATGAAGTCCAGAGCTTGTTTCATCTCTGTGAATCCTGCGCTGGCGTGTGCACTGACCAGGGCTATGCTTTCATGTTCCTGGATATTATCTCCTTTTCTCACATTTACTGGTCCCTGCTCAAACACCTTTTGGGGGTACTCAACATGCTTGTTTCTTGAGAGAACATCCATGAGTATTGGTATGAGCCATGACCTTACAGCAGAATAATTTTTTGACATGTAGTTTTCTATCTCAACTGTTCCTGAATCAGAAACATTCATCTTCTCATACAGAATCTCCTTGTTTGTGAGTACTGCACTTATTATCTCCTGGTAGCCAAGCCCTATTGCCAGCTTCCTTGTGCTGTCAATGAATTCCTGCAATGGGAGTGTTGAGCCTATTGTGTAGCTTTCCATTGGCAAGGGCTTTATTTTGCTTAAGTCATACATTATTGCTATGTCCTCTACTACGTCTATCCAGTGGAATATGTCTTTTCTGTATGGAGGTATTTCCACAAGAAAGTTTTTGAAATTATATCCTGCCTTTTCCAGCAGGTTTTTTATTTGGCTTTCCTTTAGCTCCAGCCCCAAGAGTTCTTTTACGTATTCCTTTTTTATCTTCATCTTTTCAAGAGACATGTCTGGTGTTGATGTTTTCCTGTCTGAATATTTCACATCAACGCTGTAAATGCTGAAGCCTCGCTCATACAAGGCATATGTAAATATGTTTGCCATTAATTTAACAGCATTTTCATCTGTTCCTGTTACCTCAAAGAACATGTTTTTGTCTCCAGCCTCAATCTTTCCTGAGAAGTTTGAGTTTATTATTGGTGGGAAGCTGAGGACTTCTCCAACTGCGTCCATGAGTATTGGATACTTATTGAATCCTTCAAGAATGAATGCGTAATCCCTTCCCTTTGGATGCTGAGTGAGTATCTGCCTTAGGTTCATCTTTCTGCTGGAATCAAGAGGAGTAAAGCTCACTTCTTCTGGCTTGACTGCCTTGTAGTGCACAGGAAACTTTATCCTGTCAAATGAGTAAAGCCCTATTGAAACAGTCTGCCTTTTTCTTCCATAGTTTTCGCACAGCTTCTCCTGTAGCTGGACCATTTGTTTTATTGCATCGTTACTTATGCCTTTTCCAAGCGCGACAAAGCAGGCGATGTAGGGCCTTATCTTCGCTATGTTTTTGTCAACAATAACTTCATATTTGCCATTTCCGATTTTTATGTCTGGAATCCCTTTTTGTATTCCAAGTACTCCCTTGAAGAGCCGCGCAATTCCTTCAAGAGACCACAGGTATGGAAGGTTTGTGTCGTCAAGGCTTACAATTGCCTCGTCTGTTTTTTTGTCATATGCTTCCAGCTCTCCCTTGGCAAAGTGTATGAGCTCTTCAAGCTCTTTTATGCTGATTTTTCTTCCAACCATCTTGTTCAGGTCATTTAGTGAAAAGCTTATGTTTGGCATTTTAGACTATTTTTACCTCCCTTAAAAATTCCAGATCTCTGCTGAAGAGCTTTCTTATGTCCTTTATTCCCAGCTTGAACATTGCCAGCCTATCAACTCCAAGTCCCCATGCGATTACAGGTGTTTTTACTCCCAAAGGCCATGTCATCTCTGGCCTGAATATTCCTGATCCGGCAAGCTCTATCCATCCCATGTCAGGATGTTTTGCCAGCAGGGCTGCTGACGGCTCTGTGAATGGAAAGTATGAGGGGATTATCTTTATCTTGTCTGTATCAGCAAACTCTTTTGCAAAGAGTTTTAGCAAGCCAATCAAATGCCTGAGGTTTAGCCCTTCTTCAACAACAAAGCCTCCTGTCTGGAAGAAATCTGGCAAATGCGTTGCGTCTATGACATCATACCTGAAGCATCTCACTATGTGGAAGTATTTTCCAGGTATTTCCAAATCCTTGGAAGAAAGTGTTTTTGGCGAGATGGTTGTGTCCTGTGTTCTCAGCAGCAGTCTTTTTGTTCTTTCAGCATCAAAGCTGTAGCCCCATCCCTTTGAGCCTGTTGTGTATCCGTTTTCATGGGCTTTTCTGACCTTGTCAACAAGTTCCTTTGGAAGGCTCTTGGCGTATTTTGGCTCTTTTATGTAGTATGCGCTGTGAATATCCCTTGCACTATGAAACTGCGGCATGAAAAGTGCGTCCATGTTCCAGAAGTCTGTTTCAACTATTGGTCCTGTTCTTTCCTTGAATCCAAGCTCAAGGAACTTCTTTCTCACTTGGTCAAGGAAGTTCTTGTATGGATGAATTTTTCCAGGGAATATCCTTGGCACTGCCGCGTTTATGTCATAAGCCCTGAATGCTGCCTTTTTCCAGCTCTGTTTCTTGATTATATCTGGTGTGAGAGAGCCTATGTATTTCTCGTCCTTTATCTCTTTTTTCACCTGCTCTCCTTCTGGTGTTGTTTTTATTTTCAGAATTTTCTCGTCATTAACCTCTATTATGCCTTTCCTTTTGTTGAGGTTTTCAAGGGCAAGCTTCTCTTCCTCCCTTAAATCATCCGTGCTCCTTTTTTGCGAGAGCGTTTTCAGGAAGCTTTCCTCTAGAAGCTCTTTATCAATCAGTTTTTTCCCGTTGCTGTTAAGCCTTATTTTTCCTTTTTCAAAGTCAATCGCCGCCTTCTTCTTCAGAACGCCAATTGCAACACTGACCTCATCTTTAGACAAACCAATATCAGATAATTCATTTATAGTTGCTTCCTTGTCCTTAATGTGCTTTATTAGAATCCTTTCAGGAAGCCCGTGCTTAAGATACTTTTTTCCGTTCTCTCCAAGACCAACAGTCCTTTTCCTCTCTTCCTGCACATCCACCAGTTTCTTGTTCCTCATCCACTGCACAGCCCTCATTACCTCGACTTCCTTTAATCCAGAGTCTTTCACAATCTTGTCAAAGTCTTTAGTCTTATCTAATGAAGCAAGCACAGTTCTTTCTAAAGGGTGAAGCGCCTTTGCTGCCTCTTCTTTGTCCATGCTCCTCAGCTTAATCAGGTTTTTTATTTATATCTTTTGTTTTTAGTTATAATAAATGAGTTTGATTTTCTTAGCTGTATTCATTATTAAGAGTTTGAAGATATTAGTTTAGAGGCATTACTTATATAAAATTAGAAAAAAGTTTAAATAAAAAAATTTATAGCTTTTTAATCACTTCAGCTGCTGGCTTCATCTTGTCCCATGCGTCGTTGAACATTCCTTCAAGTGCTGATGCAAAGAATGGTGTCGTAACCCACACGCCAACGTCATATGTTGGATGCACTTCTGAGTCATTAAGCACCATAAATGTCAGGTCTCTTCCGTCAACTATTGCGAACCTTGCCTTTGCGTCTGTGTGCCTTATCTCTGCTATGTTTAGCATTGATTTTACGATGTCCTTGTTGTCCTTTGTTATCTGTCCAGCCACTCTTATCTTTACTCCTCGCTTCTTTATCTTTTCAAGCGTTGGCTTTAAGCCCTCGAGCTTTCTCATCATTCCCTGTGCTGTTGACATTATGGTCACTGACTTCTTGGCATTCTTCAGCACCATGTCGAGATGGTTGTAAAGATTATGCCTTCCGCGCAGGCTTCCTGAGAGGTCTGTTATTTCAACAAGCTCTATGCCTTGTTTGTGCAGCGACTTTAGCTCGTCTAAAACCTCTGTGCCTTTCATTTCCTCCAGCCGTTTGACTTTTACATCTGCCTCTCTGCGCATGTTCTTCTTTACCCTTTCAACAACCTCTTCTGGAGGAACAGCAAGGTATTTTATTGGTTTGCCAAACTTCATAACAACAAATCCTTTCTTTTCCAGACTCTCAAGAACATCATAACTTCTGCTCCTTGGAACATTTGCAATGTCAGAAAGCTCACCCGCTGTAGAAACACCCCTGCTAAGCAAAGCAGTCCAAATCTTTGATTCATAACTGTTAAGGCCGAATGACTTAAGCTGATTTAAAAATTCTTTTTGTATTATCATGATATCAACCTGAACCCCCTTTAAGGCATAAGGAAACGCGGCACCGTATTTAAATCTTTCTATTTTTTTATTATTGCGGAGTAATGAAATAAAGCATACCTACCCTTTGCTTTCATATGGAAAGCTTACTTTGTTTATAAATTTTTTCTTTATATTTATATTATTTCTATATTGAAAACAAATATAATTAATAATCAATTATAAAGACGATAAAAATGAAAAACAATCAAAGAATACTATATTTCACACAACACAATTCTTTATATATTATTTATGTCCCAGAAAAGTCCATAGGAAACACAGGGGCGCGTCACTTAAAATATTCTGATTGGATTAACAAAAACAAACCTGTTTTTCGAGTGGAAAATGGAAAAAAAAGACCAGAAAGGATTGTCAGGATTTTTTGACACATTCATCAAAAAGGAGTCCTTATTCCAAGACAAAAAGGTGTTGCAGTCAAACTACACACCTGAGACCCTGCTTCACAGGAATGAGCAGATAAACCAGATTGCAAGCACTCTTGCTCCCGCATTAAAGCTTGAAAAGCCATCAAATCTCTTTGTTTATGGCAAGACAGGAACAGGAAAAACAGTTTCCACAAAATACACTGCAAGCGAACTCATGGCTGCTGCTCAAAAGCAGAACCGTGCGCTGAAAATAATATACATAAACTGCAAATTAAAGAAGGTTGCGGACACAGAATACCGGCTTGTAGCCCAGCTTGCAAGCCACTTCGGAAAGGCAATACCTCCAACAGGCCTGCCAACAGATGAGGTTTACAAGATATTCTATAGCGCCATAGACAAAGACAAGCAGACAGTAATACTAATACTTGATGAAATAGACCAATTAGTCAAAAAAGCAGGAGACAGCATACTCTATAATTTGACAAGGATTAATGAGGAGCTAAAAAACGCCCAGGTTTCCATAATAGGGATATCCAATGATCTTACCTTCATAGACACAATTGACCCAAGGGTTAAATCATCCTTATCAGAAGAAGAGATAATATTCCCTCCATATAATGCCCTGCAGATACAGGACATACTTCACCAAAGGGCAAAGCACGCATTCAAGCCGGGTGTTGTTGAGCAGGGAGTGATTGAAAAATGCGCAGCATACGCAGCCAGAGAGCATGGAGATGCAAGAAGGGCTCTTGAGCTCTTAAGGGTTGCAGGAGAGGTTGCTGAAAGGAACAATTTCCCCTTGATTAAGATGGAGCACATAGATGCTGCTGAGGAAAAGATAGAGAGAGACAGGCTCATAGACCTCTTGACAACCCAACCAAAGCAGGCCCAGGCAGCACTTTACTCAATAATAATGGTGTGCTCAAAGAAGAAGGGGAAGATATTCACAGGAGAAGTTTATGAGATATACAGAAGGGTGTGCGCAAAAGCCAACTTCAGGCCACTAACACAAAGGAGAATATCAGACATAATAGCAGAGCTTGACATGCTGGGAATAATAAACGCAAAGGTAATTTCTAAGGGAAGATACGGAAGAACAAGGGAGATTGCGCTTGCATCACTCAACACCTCAATTGACAAAATCAAGAAAATATTAGAGGAAAGCCTTTTTTAACTTCTTAAAATGAAAGAAGACAAGATGCCACAAATAGAATTATTATTGAAAAAAGACATACTGCTCAGCCCGGACATGCTTGACAGGATTAACAGCATGGACAAGCAAGCCCTTGAAGCAGCAGCATCAACAAAGATGCTTGTTCTAAGCAAGGATATTGAGGAACTGCTCTCAAAAAACCAGCAGCTTGATGTCAACTGGCTTGAGCTCGAAAAATCAAAAGTCCTGCTTGAAAAAGAGAAGAACACAAAAATATACCTCAAATTCATAGAATTCCTGTCAGCTCAAACTGCAAGGAAAGAAGGGCTCAAAATAGTGTATTCTTATGATGAAGTGTCAAAGAAAAGGAACTTTGAAGATTTTGTTGCCTTGTTCAATTCGCGCTACCAGCAGCTCGAATGCATGCTTAGGAACAGGCATGAGCTTGAAAACCTCATGTCAATCAACAGAATAAGAAACAAAAGAGAAGAAGGAAAGGTTTCCTTAATAGGCATTGTGCAGGACAAGCACATAACAAAGAACAACAACATCCTACTCACTCTTGAGGACCCAACAGGCACAATAAGGGTTCTGGTGAGCAAGAACAAGCCAGAATTGCTTAATGAAGCAAAGAACATTGTCCACGACGAGGTTATAGGTGTGGTTGGTGCCAGCAACAAGAGCATTGTTTACGCCAACAACATTCTATGGCCAGATGTGCCGAGAAAGGAAATGAAAAAAGCAGCTGACAAGGCGTACGCTGTGTTCCTCTCAGACCTGCACGTTGGCTCAAAAAACTTCCTTTCAGAGGACTTTGACAGATTCCTTGAATGGATAAACCAGAGAACAGGCAATGAGCAGCAAAAAGAAATAGCAAGAAATACAAAATACATATTTGTGGTGGGAGACCTTGTTGATGGAATAGCTGTTTATCCTGAACAGGATGATGAACTGGAGATAAAAGACCTTAGCCACCAGTACATAGAATGCACAAAGTTGCTCTCAAAGATTCCGAAGGACATAAAGATAATAATCTGCCCTGGAAACCACGATGGCGTGAGGATGAGTGAGCCGCAGCCAGCACTAAGCACAAGCTTTGCAAATGACCTGCTGAAACTGCCCAACATAGTGTCTGTTTCAAACCCGGCCATGGTGAACATCCACGCATCAAAAGATTTTCCAGGATTCGACATTTTGATGTATCACGGCTACAGCTTTGACTACTATGTTGCCAATGTTGACTCAATAAGGACGCAGGGAGGATATGACAGGGCAGACCTCATAATGCAGTTCCTGCTCAAGAGAAGGCACCTTGCGCCAGCTTACACATCAACACTACCAACACCCGCAGCAAAAGATCCTTTGGTAATAAGCTCTGTGCCTGACATATTCGTGACAGGGCACATACACAAATCAAGCGTCTCAAGCTACAGGAATGTAACACTGATTTGCGGAAGCTGCTGGCAATCAAAAACTGCCTTCCAGGAAAGAGTTGGCCATAATCCAGAACCATCAAGGGTTCCAATAATTGACCTGCAGACAAGAAACATAAAGATACTGAAGTTCGGGAAAGCGTAAATCATACTCAAAGAGTTCAGCCCTGCGGTTGGACACTGTCCAACCAAACAGGGTTTGGCGCAGGGCTGAAAGACATTTGAATAGTGTCGGAAGCAATAAAGAAAATGGAAGCAAGCAAAGAAATTCAAGCATACTTCAAGGAGATAGAGTCAAAGCTTGAAGAGGCATACAAAACAGCATCAGCAGCAAGAAAAAAAGGGCTTGATCCTGAAGAAAATGTTGATGTATTGCTGGCAAGAACCCTTGGAGAAAGGGTAGAAGGGCTGGTATCAGCAATCGTACCTCAGCTAAGGGGTTCAGGCGTTGCAAAAAGGATAAAGGAGCTTGAAAAAGAACACGGAGCACAGGCAATAGAGGTTGCCCTCAAAATAGCTGAAGAGGTGGCTAATGAAAAATTCTGCAAATTCAAGGACAAAAAAGAGGCAATGGAAACAGGAATAAGAATAGGCTTCGCATACTTCACTGTGGGTGTGGTTGCAGCTCCATTAGAAGGATTCATAGAGCTAAAAATAAAAAAAAGAAGGGATGGCAAAGAATACCTCGCAGCATCATATGCAAGCCCGGTAAGAGGAGCAGGAGGAACAGCGTCATCATTATCAGTCATAATCACTGACTACATAAGAAAGATAATGGGTTATGAAACTTATGACCCTACGCCAGATGAAGTAAATAGATTTGCAACAGAGCTTGAGGACTATCATGAACGCGTAACAAACCTTCAATACAGGCCAAGCAAGGCAGAGATAAAGTTTCTTATGAGCAATATACCTGTTGAGATTGATGGAGAACCAACAGAAAAGATTGAGGTCAGCAACTACAAGGACCTTCCAAGGGTTGAAACAAACAGGATAAGAGGAGGAGTATGCCTTGTTGTCTCAATGATTGCCCTGAAGGCGCCCAAGCTCTACAACTATTCTGAAAAACTCAAGAAATTCGGACTTGACTGGAGCTTCCTCAAGGAATTCCTGGAAATACAAAAAAAGGCAAAGGCAGGAATAGAGATAAAAAAAGATGAACTCTCACCAGATGCAACATTCATAACAGACCTTGTAGCAGGAAGACCTGTGCTAACATATCCCCTTGCGCCAGGCGGCTTCAGGCTGAGATACGGAAGAACAAGAATAAGCGGATATTCTGCTGTGAGCATAAGCCCGGCAACCATGCTGGTACTTAAGAGATACATTGCAACAGGAACCCAGCTAAAGCTTGAGAGGCCAGGAAAAGCAGCAGTAATAACACCCTGCGACTCAATTGAAGGACCAATAGTCAAGCTGGAAGACGGAAGCGTTGCAAGGTTTTTCACAGAAGCTGCTGTAAAAGAGGTTTTGCCTCAAATAAAAGAAATACTATTCTTAGGAGATATACTCATAAGCTACGGCGATTTCTTTGACAGAGGCCACATGCTTGTTCCTGCAGGCTACTGCGAAGAATTCTATGCACAAGAACTTGAGAAAGCCATAGTAGACACCTTTGGAAGTTTGGACACAGAAAAACTAGCAAACACAACAGAAATACCTCAAAACAAGATAGAAGCCATATTAAAAATGCCCATGGAAACAATACCCTCTGCAAAAACTGTTTTGACACTCTCAAAAGAAATGGGAATACCCATTCATCCTTACTATACATACCACTGGAAACTCATATCCAGCAAAGAACTCCAGGACATGGTAGAATGGTTCACCAAGGCAAAGGCAAGCGAGGACAGAAGAAAAATAGTTCTGCCCATAAATGAATCAAAAAGAACACTTGAGCTCATAGGCCTTCCCCACAAATTAATCCAGAAGGAGTTTATTGTTATAGAGGGAGATGATGCAGAAATAGTATGTGCGTGCCTGAACATAACCAAGCTTGACGAGTCAAGGAAAATAATAAAGGAAAACATGGACAAGAAAGCAATGGAACTCATAAACATGATATCAACTGTAAAGATAAGAGACAAATCAGGCACATTCATAGGAGCAAGGATGGGCAGGCCTGAAAAGGCAAAGATAAGAAAACTAACAGGAAGCCCTCATGTTTTATTCCCTGTTGGCGATGAGGGAGGCAGGCTGAGAAGCTTCCAGGCTGCATTAGAAAAGGGCTTCATAACAGCAGACGCACCAATGTTTCTATGCAAGAACTGCAAGAGAAAAACAATCTACCCTGTGTGCGAGATATGCGAGCAAAAGACAACCAAGATGCATTCCTGCACCTTCTGCGGAGAAGTTGAAGAATGCAAGCACAAGGCAGAGAGCTTCAAGACACAGCAAATAGAAATAAACCACTACTTTGAATACGCCCTGAAAAAGCTGAAAACAAAAACATACCCAGACCTCATAAAAGGTGTGAGAGGAACATCCAACAAGGACCACATACCAGAAAACCTCGTGAAAGGCTTCCTCAGGGCTAAGCACGCCATATATGTGAACAAAGACGGAACAACAAGATATGACATGACAGAGCTGCCAATAACGCACTTCAAACCAAAAGAAGTAAGAACATCAATAGAAAAACTCAAAAGCCTCGGATATTTAAATGATATAAAAGGAAAACCCCTGGAGAACGAGGAACAGACACTTGAGCTAAAACCGCAGGACATAATACTGCCGGCAAGCACAGAGTCAACTGACGAGGGCTCAGACAGCGTGCTTTTCAGAATCTCAAAATTCGTGGATGAATTGCTGACTGTGTTTTATGGAGAGAAGCCATTCTACAACCTCAATGAAAAAAACGACCTCACAGGCCACATTGTTATTGGACTGGCACCTCATACATCAGCAGGAGCAGTAGGAAGAATAATAGGCTTCTCAAAAACACAAACGCTTTTGGCGCATCCCCTTTTCCATGCTGCAATGCGAAGAGATTGTGATGGTGATGAAGCATGCGTAATACTGCTCATGGATGCCCTGCTGAATTTCTCAAGACAATACCTGCCTGACAAAAGAGGCTCAAGAACAATGGATGCACCCCTGGTTTTAACATCCATACTCATACCTTCGGAAGTGGATGACATGGTCCACAGAATGGACGTTGCATGGAACTATCCCTTGGAATTCTACATCGCAGCGCAGAACTACAAAAAGCCATGGGAAGTCAAAATAGAAAGACTAGGACACAGACTTGGAACAGAAGAACAATACCAGAACATAGGATTCACGCACAGGATAAGCGACATAAACATGGGAGTGTGCTGCTCAGCATACAAAACACTGCCAAGCATGGAAGAAAAACTAAGAGGCCAGATGGAGATAGCAGAAAAGCTGAGGGCAGTGGATGCATCAGATGTTGCAAGGCTGGTCATAGAAAAGCATCTTTTGAAGGACATAAAAGGAAACCTGAGAAAGTTCTCAACACAGCAGTTCAGATGCGTGAACTGCAACCACAAATTCAGAAGACCTCCCTTAAACGGAAAATGCACAAACTGCGGAGGAAAAATAATATTTACCATATCAGAGGGCTCAATAATAAAATACCTTGAGCCAGCCATAAGCCTTGCAAAGAAGTATGATGTTGACAGCTACACCAAGCAAAGCCTTGAACTGCTGAAGCTGAGAGTGGAAGAGATTTTCGGAAGGGATAAAGATAAGCAGGAAGGGCTGGGGAAGTGGTTTGGCTAAATGAAAAATACACAAGTTAATAGAATACCTGGGGTTTAAACATTCTGCAGTAAAATTCCGTTTCATTTTTATCAGCAATGTAATCTTTTAGTTTTTGAAAACATTCGTCCTTTGTACATTCTCCCGAGGCGTATACCTTTCCTCCAGAAGCATTTTCAACTAACCTACTACAAGTTTTACTCCCGCAAAAAAGCAGAATCGAGTTATCGTGGACAAAATCCGCGATAATTTTCTCATCATAATCATTCTCGCATAAACATTTTACTATCTCCCTTAAAGCTTGTTTATAAGTATACGCATATGAAGAAGGTATAGGATCAATAAAATAAGTATAATATTCTGCTTTACAATCAGTACCTTCTAATTCTATTATGTGTTGTTTTCTGCCAAGCCCAGGGAAACCAACAACCCCGAATAAATAGAATAATATGAAAAGTATAAAGAAGATAGCTGCAAAAACATATATTACCGATCTTTTTCTCATAATCTTGGAATAATTTTTAAAATATTTAATCTTTTCTATTAAAAATAAAAAGAATCAAAACCTCACCATATAAGCATAAGGAATGTTCTTTATCTTTTTAATCTTGTTTTTATCAACAATGCCAGCTTTAACGCAGCACTCAACAGCTTTCTTTCCAACAGCATTGACAATGTAGGCATTCTTCATCATAGCAAGAACCTCATGCTCTGTCTTTTCCTCTCCTTTATAAAAGTCAGAGGTTAGGTCAAGCTGCAGATTGCCTTCAAGAAATTTCTTATTAAGGATATCCTTATCACAAACAGCAAGAATTAAGCGATTGTTGCTGAAATGGGCTTTAACTATCATGCCTTTACCTTTATATCTTCACTTTCACAGGCTCCCTTGCACCGCAGGCAGAGCACTTTATGAACAAAAACCTTCCTTCCTTGATGAGCCGGGTGTCAGGCTTTTTGCAAACACTGCAAATAACAAAGTCCTTTGTATACTGCTCAATCTTTTCATTAATCCTCCAGGCAGGCATCTTGGTTCCTATAAGCAAAGCTGTTTTTGAAAGCTCCATTGGAGCACCGAGTTCCTTTGAAAGGTATTTTATGAGATGTTCAGAATCACGCCTAAGAGTTGAAACTATGCCGTGAAAGTTGCTGATAATGGTTTTGTTGCCCTGAATATGGCCAAGAACCTTTGGAATCTCGAACCTTGTTGTCTCTAATGCAGACTTGGGAATCTGCTTCTGGGCTTTCTCAAGCAGCTCTTTGTAATCAAGTGTCATGGGGAAAAAGAATTCAGGGAGGTATTTAAGGTTTGTGAAAATCTTAAGGAAATTGCGGCTAATTAGCAGAAATGGGCTTTGAGTAGAAATCAAAAGGAGTTTAGTCTTGATGATTCATATAAAGTGTGTATTTCTCATCCTGATAATGAAAGGAAGCAGAATCCCCTTTCCAAACAGATACCCTATAAACGGGTGCACTATCAGGGAGGCATAAAGAGTCACACTTTATTTTTTTCCTGGGAAAAATCTCTATACCATTAATTTCATCAAGGCGAGCTTCTAAGCAGATGTCATCTATCAAATTAGGTCCATCTCTGAAACAATGAGGTAACTTTGATAGTCCTTCACTTAATCTATTCGAATTCTCTCCTACAATACCTATTTTATCAATATCCATGAGCAAAAGAAATAGAAGAGGGTATTTAAATCTTTCCATCAGTTACTACTATTAAATTAATATATTGAACGGCTGCCGCCTCTAAAATCACTCAAGCACCTTGAGCTTTCCAGGCCTGAGCTCAAAGATCTCTCCCTGCTCAAGCAGGGTCTTTATTGTCCTTTCGGGATTGAGCACATCCGCCTTGCTAACAACTGCCTCAAAGTCAGCTCCATCACCCGCATCAAGCTCCTTTATTATCCCAAATATGTGCTGCATGTTCGGATCCATGATGTTCTCTTCCTGCGGCTTTACAATCTCTTCATGCTCTTTCTCTTCTTCTTGATTATAAGCAGGCTCTGGCCAGAGCATGTGCAGCTGAAGCTTTCTGACCTCTGCCCATTTCTCATCAACCTTTCTTATGATCTCAGGCATTATGTATTTTTGTTCAGAATATTCCCTTGGCCTGCCGATTATAAGGATTATGTCACCTATCTCAATGCTTTTGAACAAATCATTTTCCTCAAAGCTCCTTACAGAAATCCTTGCGCCGTCATCAACAACCATTGTTTTGAAAGGTTCTTCCTCTGGCTTTGATATGACTGTTGCAATTATGTTAACTCTTGAAACCCTTTTGTCTCCCAGCTTTATGTAGTTTGGCTGCCAGCCCTCTTCCTTTATGTAGCTTCCGCTAAGTATGTCTGAAATCCTGACAATGAATGCTGTCTGCCTTTTCTGAGCTTCTGGCATAAGACCTCACAACTCAAAGTTTTTGAGCTGACCACAATACTTGGAACTTCTTTTTTCCTTTGTTTATCCGGCTGCCGCGGTTCAGTTTTCGCTGAACTTATTTTTCCCTCCCCTTAACTCTGTATGGGGAGGGAAAA
>CAYGWL010000031.1:0-3898 GCA_964353575.1 uncultured Methanosarcinales archaeon
CATACAATACCTTAAGTGATTTTAAATCCTATACTGTTCAAAATTTCTTTAGATTCTGCGCCCAGCTTCGCTGGGTTCCTTTCTCCTCCCCTTAACTCTGTATGGGGAGGAGAAATGAAGTCGGACAAGAGTCCGACCGCAGAACCGAGATTTGAACGCAGCCATTTTAAATCCAAAAAGTTTATATTCCAATAGATATTAGCTTTTAATATGGAAGCAGCAGAGGATTTGGAGAAAAAGGTAACTGCAAAAATGCTAGGCAAGGCTTGTATTCCAATAACTGGTGACATATACTATCACAATCTTGTAAAAGAACATGAAATGTCACAGCCCGCAGAAGGCAGAATATTCAGAAAAATGATTTACGAGGCTCCATTTTATGTATCTAAATATTTCATATACGGAAGCATAGTTTATGAGTTGGCTAAAAGGTTTTTATAAGCCAATATTATAAACCAAGGACGTATGTTCACTTTTTCTGAATAGAAACGATACATATTTAACGAAAGTTTTATAAATAAGCGTTATTATAAGTTAGTCGTGGTTAAGATGTGGAAAAAGTGGTTCTTAGTACTTATAGTGTTTCTTCTTAGTGTTTGCATAGCCTGCGCAACGAGCTTTGATGCAAGCCTGGTTCCTATAAAGGACGCAATAATCTCAGGAGGGCAGGCAGAGTTCGCACTTACAATAACAAACAACCAGAATGAGGAGCACCATTTTGGGATTTCTGTAAAGAGCGATTTCTGGAGCCAGCAGTCACTGGTGGGCGGAATGAGAGTTCCTGCCTGGAGCTCAAAAACAGAGACCTTGGTGCTCAGCCCTACAAAATTCATGGCACCAGGAATACAGAAGGTCCATATAGTTGTGCGTGACTCATCCATAGGCGAGTCCATGCACCTATACCCTGCTGTTACACTGAAATCATCCACGCCAACAATCACGCAATACTTGGAGATAGACCCTGTTGTGCCCATGGTTGATGTGCCTGAAAAGATCGACCCAAGGAATGAATTCACAATAACAATCAACCTCAAGAGCCGCGTCCTGGAAAACGCAACAAATTTTTTAATCCTGCTGGAAAGCAACCTCATCAAGGACGAGATAGCAGTGACGCTTGAACCAGGAGAGAAAAGAACAGAGACCAAGAGCATAAGACTTAGTCCAGTAACTCTTCCTCAGAAGGACACGCTTAGCGTAACTTTCATGGTTGACGATACAAAGCTCTCCCCTGTTTTAAGAAAATTCTATGAAGTTGTTGGATATGCCATGGTCAAGGAAGACGTAAGCGTGAGCGGATTCTTCCTCAGAAGAACAACGCAGCTGAAATATTTCAATGACGGAAACGAGCCAGAAACAAAGCACGTTGAGATTGAAACAAGCCTTCTGCAGAGCATTTTCACAAAGACAGAGCCAAAGGCATTCAAAATAAGAAAGGAAGGGAAAGACCTTCTGGCTTGGGACATGAGCCTTGAACCGCAGGAAACAAAGGTCATAACCTACACCCTGGACTTCATTCCTCTTGCATTAATAATCAGCGCTGTAATCATAGGAATCATAATTTACTACCTCTTGAGGAGCCCTGTTGTTATCAGAAAGGAAGCTTTCACAGTTGGCATAACAGACGAGGGAATATCAGAGATAAAGGTGCTTCTGCACCTGAGGAACAGGACAGACAGGAGGTTTGAGAAGGCAGTCCTTATTGACAGGATTCCTGACATAGTTGTTGTTTCAAAAGAAGTAACTCCTGGAACACTGCCTCCAACAAGCGTTTATAGACATGAAAAGGAAGGAACAATTGTTAAGTGGGAGCTCGGCACAATAGAAAAGAGAGAGGAAAGGATAATCTCCTACAGGATAAAGTCAAAGCTTGCAATCATTGGAGGAGTAAAGCTGCCAGCTACGCTGCTCAAGTTCTATGATAACAGGGCGAACGCCCTGGCAACAAAATCAAACACCTACAGAGTGGCTTATTGATTTGTTTTATTATCTTTTTTGCTGTTGGCTAATCAAACCTTATTCCTCAATCTTTCCCAAATAACATCTTCCCGGCTGTCCTTTTGTATCAATATAAACTTTGTCTGCTTGCAAGTACGGACTTCCCTTGAAGCTGAAACCGCCAGAGATTCCTGCGAGTTCCTTCTTCAATTCTTCCATGTTTGTCTGCTCACCAATGGCTTCCAAGTCACCGAGCAGCTCCTGCTTTGCTGTGTAAATCAAAGGGATAAATGATGTGTTGTCAGCGTCCTTTCCGGCTTCAAACCAGCCATCCTCCCTTAACACAATATGCACCATTTTATTGCCTCCTTTATTCTCCAAGAAATCCTGGAGTGATCTAAATATCTCACCCCTTTAATATTATTAAGAATAAGATACTTATAAACTTTTTGGTAGCTTTAAATAATGATGCACTAATTAATAATAATTAATAAAAATAATAAAAAAAACGGTAACGAAATTAATGACGATAAAAATAATAACAGCAATGATGAAAATTAATTATGATAAAAAATAAAATAAAAAAATAAAACAAATAAGTCGACAAATTCCCGCAATCGAAAGATTTATAAATCAGGCGTTCTTAATGTGGAAATATCAAAATTAGGAAAGGACAAAAGGAAAGTCAATATGTTTTCTCAAAGTGACCCTAGGAGGCGGATTCTATAAAACATGGCGGTTAGAGTAATACGTTCTAGATTATTATTGCCATCAAAGAAAAGAACTGGAAAGGGATATTCTAATAATACCAATCCCTACCACATGAAACCTGCTTCAAAATACTTGGTTAGCCCAATGCAGCTATCATCGGGATTATTAGATGAGCTTTCTGACTTGCCTGACAGCATAGAGCCCGGTGGTTCTGAAGGAGTTTATCTCTACTATAACAGCCAAGAACAAGATGTAGAGGGGATTGTAGCTGGCAGTTTAGGAGATATGGAAGAAATTGTGGTGGAAGATGCAGAAGAAGACCCTGATGATAATTACACTCTCTTATTAGAGCAAATTGCAATTTCAGGAAGCCCAAAACTGGAAATCCCAGAGGATGCAGAAGTAAAAGAGTTGGCAAGTGTGCAATTAACCCCAGAAGAACTCTTTTCAAATGATGTGCTGGCACCCTTGAATGGAGTGAATGCATATGAACTTTTTGCATGCATGCCATTTCAGGAACTGGTTGAACAGGGAATAATTACCGGCGCAAAGGAAGGACTGTGTGTTCTGCTTCAGTATCTAAATTAATGATGAAGCCTGAATTTTAGAAACCTTTAAATAACAAAATCCTTTCCTTGTGCTTAACCCCGCGTAGCTTAATGGCGGAGCGCTCGGCTGTAGATGCTGCCT
Source organism: uncultured Methanosarcinales archaeon (assembly GCA_964353575.1). Lineage (GTDB taxonomy): Archaea > Nanobdellota > Nanobdellia > Woesearchaeales > CAYGWL01 > CAYGWL01. The sequence goes on from CAYGWL010000031.1 coordinate 3,337, forward strand.
GACACAGCAAGTCTTGCTTGGGATGACCGGCAGCCAGCTGATCCCGAGAGGTTCGTGGTTCAAATCCGCGCGCGGGGATTTTATACTTCTTGAGATAAAAAGAGGGAAGTTTTATATATTCTTGGTCATTATTTTAAGCTATAATGGTGCGCAATACAAGACACAGATACGTGGCTAAGAGAGCTCTTGATCCTAGAGAAGAAGGCATAGAAGGAATATCTCTTGATTTTGATGACTTTTTAACATATAACCTTGGTTTAAGTCGTGAGGAGATAGTTAAAGATGATAATTTACATGTTCAGATTAATATTTACAGGTCTAAATCCCTTGAAATGGAGGTATTACGAAGCCTTGATGTACACCCATTCGCTCCAGAATACCACGAGATGTATGTTATTCTTACTCAAGGTTCTAGAAAAAGGGTCGATGAAGTTGTACACGGTATCGGAAGGTTCTTTGCTAGAATAGGCAACGCTGGTGTTTGGATAGATAATAAGTACAATTATTCCCCTGTTTACCAGAAACACCGCAGTAAACAAAAATAACTTTTCCTGTTTCCGCG
>CAYGWL010000032.1:0-2047 GCA_964353575.1 uncultured Methanosarcinales archaeon
TAAAAAACAAAAATAACAAAAAAAATAACAACGATAAATAATAATAATAATAATAATAATAAAATAATAATAATAAAAGAATAAAAAAACAAAATAAAAATAATAATAAAAAATAATAAAAAAATAATAACAAAATGGGAAAGAAATCAAGAGGACTGGCATCAGGGAAGCACCTCAAGAATAGGAGAAAAAAGCTTAGGTGGAGCTCTGCAAAATTCACAAGAAGGGCTTTGAAGCTAAAGAAGAGGTCAGACCCCCTTGGAGGAGCATCACAGGCAAAGGGCATAGTCCTTGAAAAGATTCAGCTTGAGGCAAAGCAGCCAAACTCTGCAATGAGAAAATGCGTAAGAGTCCAGCTCATCAAGAACGGAAGGCAGGTTACAGCATTCTGCCCAGGAGACGGCGCAACAAAACTCATAGACGAGCACGATGAAGTTGTCATTGAGTGCATAGGCGGCAACAAGGGCAGGTCAAAGGGAGACATCCCAGGAGTCAGGTGGCAGGTAATAAAGGTCAGCGGACAAAGCCTGAACGCACTGCTTTCAGGAAAGATAGAGAAGGCAAGGAAGTAAGATAAGGATTAGTTCTGTTTAATATTGTTGATATCATCAACGCTTATCCATGCAGACATCATGCCAAAGCCTTTTTTGTCAATGTCAAAAGGATTGACTTTCCTTGGGTTCTTCAAGAAAACTAAAATGCAGTATTTTTTATTCTTAAACATTTCAAAGTTGAGAATATCATCAGCACATAAGCCAATATCCTTGCCATGACTGCACAGAATTTCCCTGACTATTTCCGGGTTGAGATTGGAAAACTGCAAAACCTTTTCAACATCCGCCTTTACAGTAACCGGCTCACCAGAATCCTTGAAATAAACAACCTCTCCTGCCTTAATCCTGTCCCAGGGAGCATGTTTTGCCTTGTACCACCTGGATTCAATCCTCTTCTCGCCAGTAAGAATCTTCTGGGTCAAGCCCCAGGACTTCTTCATGACTGCGATGTGCTCCATAGACATAATTAACTCAGCTTTATTATATAAAACTATATGCAACTAAGAAGGCTCAATAGAATACCCGTTCGCTTATCCTATACGGTCCGCAGGGCGGTGCCGGCCTCCATGTTTTTACAGGATATTTCTCTATTAATTCCATCATTTCATTGAATCTTTCCAAGTCTTCTTCCGCCTTCTTCCACTGCTTAATTGCATCATCAATTGAATTCATAAGTTTATTACAGGATGAACTAATATTTAAACATTATCAACAAAAAATCCCGAAAAATTTAAAAGCAAGAGAAGCATTCATTTACGTGAGGGGGTGATTGAAATGGCTGAAGCAAGGAAAACCGGAACTTATACTGTTAAGAAAGGGCTTGCCCAGATGCAAAAAGGCGGAGTGATAATGGATGTCACAACACCTGAGCATGCAAAGATAGCAGAGGATGCAGGCGCTGTTGCTGTTATGGCATTGCATCTTATTCCTTCTGACATTAGAGAAAAAGGTGGCATAGCAAGGACTGCTTACACCGAAACCATTGAAGGCATAATGAAAGCTGTTACCATTCCAGTAATGGCAAAGGCAAGAATAGGGCATTATGGAGAAGCAGAAATACTGCAAGAATTGGGTGTTGATTACGTTGATGAAAGCGAGGTGCTTAGCCCAGCTGATGACACTTATCACATCTACAAGAAAGACTTCAAGGTTCCATTTGTTTGCGGAGCAAGAAGCCTTGGTGAGGCATTGATGAGAATAAATGAAGGCGCTGCAATGATAAGAACAAAAGGAGAGCCAGGAACAGGAGATGTAAAAGAGGCAGTAAGGCACATGAGGAGAATGAGGAGCGATTTTGCCCTTGTGATTGGTTATGATTTGATTGAAAAACACTTTGAACAGCCGTATTATACAGAAGGTTGGAGACATTGGATTTGGATAAACAAGACAAGGCCAAAATCAGAACTTGAAAAAGCAGTAAGCAGGTTAGAGCCTGAGCAGCTTGCATACGTGTTAGGAATGCTTGAGTTAGGAAGAGAATACGAGCGAAGAAG
>CAYGWL010000033.1:0-11158 GCA_964353575.1 uncultured Methanosarcinales archaeon
AGAACACCCACACCAAGGTAAAGTCTTAAATTTATTTTGCGTTCAACTACCATTTCTGATACCTTCCAAAAATCAGCTCAAACAATGCTATAACACTTATAAAACCTATGACAAGATAATATACAAGCATGAAAGACAGGAGCGGCACTATGCTCTGCTTTTTTACCTTTTCTTCTGCATTAAAGTAGGAAATAAGAGTCAAAGTAAGTATTAAGAGGAAGATTGTCAGGAATATGAAGAGATTACTGAAGTCAAGTGCGAGCATGTCAAGATTTAGTTCAAAGGTTTTTATGAAAGGCATTACATCAAAGCCAATTATGTAAAGGTTATGAAAACCATTAAAAACAGGCATAAGAAAGAAGTAGAAAAAGAACATCAAAGAAACTCCTCCAAGAAGCGAGAATGCGAGGTTTAGAGGCATCTGAAAAACGCCGAAGTGGCCGTAATCAGGATTCAGAAAGAGCTTTCTGTACTTAAGAATGTTTATTACTCCGCCTTTATACCACCTATTCCTCTGGGAAAAAAGCTGCCTAAAGCTCCTGGGCGCTTCAGTGTAAACATATGCATGAGGGCACTGTTTTATGCCGAGATTGTGCTTCTGCATGCGGTAAGCAATCTCCTGGTCCTCTGTAAGGCTGTGTGTGTCAAAGCCTCCAAGCTTAATAACCAAGTCCTTTTTGTAAAGGCTGAAAGGGCCAGGAGCAACATAAAGGGAATCAAGGTGGCTCATCAAACGATTAAGAAATATGGCTGCAAGATACTCTATCTTCTGCAGGTTCTGCAAAACACTTTTTGTAGACCTGACCTTCATGGCTGGAGTGACTATTGCCAGCTCAGGCTTGTCTTGGAAAAGCAAAAGCATTCTTTTAAGAGCCTTTTCTTCAACAACAGAATCATCATCCAAGCACGCAAAAAACTCTCCCTTAGCATACCTCAAGCCATTGTTAAGTGCTTGCGCTTTACCCTTATTAACCTGGCTTATCAAGCGTATCTTTCTTTCAGGATTATGGTTTATAACATCCTCAATAACAAGTTTTGTATTGTCTGTAGAACCATCATTTATCACAATTATATCCAGCTTTTCATCAGGATAGTCAAGCTTCAAAACAGACTCAATGGTTGCACGAATGGTTGAAGCGCCATTATGGCTTGGAATAATAACAGAAACAAATGGTTTATGCTTTAGCATACCCTTCTTCTTAATTTTAAGCTTGTTTATGTTACTGAAAGTAACTACTAACCAGAATATGGCTAAATAAAGCGTTACCAGATAACTCGTCCATAGGAGCAGATTAACCATAACATTCACAAGCATCACCCAATATACTCCCAAATTTCAACATAATCTTTGTTATAAACGTTTTTAAATGTTTCGTTGTTTCTGAAGAGAAAGAGAAGTTCTTCCTCTTCCCTGGACCACACAAGGCCAGATCTCATCTCGTCAGTGATAATTATTTGTTTAATTTTATACTCTGAAAGAAGCTCTTTTGTGTCTTCAAGACTTCTTGAGAAAAGTATTTTGTTGTAATCAACCTGTATGCTTTCATAATTTGGCGTCCTTAAATCATCCATCATAACTTTGTTCCCTGTAAAATACTCAATCCAGAAGCCGTATGAATAATGAGACAGCACCACATCTTCAGGCGAGGCATAGCTTGCCAGCCATTTAAGACTTTGTGCAAACTGCTCGTCAGGCATGGAAAGTGAAGCCCGGTTAAGATAGGAAAGGGAAGAGAAAATAAGCCCGCAAACAATTATGGTCATGGTAAGACTCTTTATCATTGAAAGCTCCCACTTCACATCAAGGAGCCATACAAAGCCAAAGCCTGCCAGCAATGCCAAAGCAAAGTTAAGGTAGGCAGCACCCTGGAAAGTGAAGAGGAGCATGCTGAGCAAAAAGAAGCTTATGAGTGCATAAAAAATGAAGAGCCGCTTCTTCTCCCTCCACTTGATAACAAAACCAATGCCTGCAAGGATTATATTAAAGAGACCGAAGCCGATATTCGCTCCCATGTCAGCAAGGAAATCAGTCAGCATATTTTTTGAGGAAACACTCTGGACTATGAAATTTGGGTAATTGTAAACAAAGCCGGTTATAAGCACAAGCAAACACAGAAAAAGGCATATATTAAGTTGCTTTCTCTGGTAAGCCCCGTAGAAAAAGAGAAATAAGGACACTATCAAGGCGCTGAAAAAGCTGAAGAAGGCAGTTACTATAAATAGTGCGGCTGCCATAAATTTAAACACATCTTTTTTATCCAGAAAAAGATAAATCGCCAAAAGAGAAATGAATATTGCAAAACAAGCCGGGCTTGAGGATGTAAATGTAGATATGAAGGCGGGCGATGCGATGAGTATCAATAAACTAAAAAATCTCACCCTCAAATCAAAACCCAATCTTTTTAGCAGCAAGTAAAAGAACACAAGCGAAGCCAAGCCAAAGATTATGGGTATTACCATGGACACCAATTCAATACTCATGAATCCTGAAGCAAAAGCAAGCAACAAATGATAAGGATTTGGCCTGTAAGCCCTCTGGTCAAATGAGAGATTGTCATTTTTTGGAATACCCTGGCTAGCAATTCCTGAAGCAATCCTGGCATGATAATAAGGCTCAGAGCCCATCATAAGACCCTCGAAGCGTATGATTCTGGTGGCTAAGGGAATGGAAAGAATTACAAAAGCAAGTATAAGGGCGGCGTAAAAAACATTTGTTTCATTAAGCCATTTCGCTCTCATGTTTCCTCAACCCTGCAAAGGCTTCTATAAATCATGGGGGATGTGTAAACAAGTTCAAAGCAGTTCTTGTCCCCCACATAGCTCAAACCCTGCGTTTTGTAGTATAATGATGCCTCGCGCGAAAAGAGTAGGTAATCCACATCATACTTGTTTAAAATGCGTATTGCCTCAACTTCGTAAGCTGTTGTAAAGGTCTTGTTAACATCAGCAAACCTCTGGTTTATGTCCCCAATCAGAAGAAAGTTCTGATCAACAACATTCTTCCTGTTAGCAACAGCGCTGATTATGTAACCCTCCTGAGGCGTTGCGAGAACAACGCTGTCTTCAGGAGTGTTTCTTTTTAGCCAGTCCATGGCGCGGACAGTCTGGTGAGATGGCGCATCTGAAATAGCCCTCTGAACATACAAGACAGAAGGAACAACTGAGCTAATGACAAAAACAAGGAAAAAACCAAAAACAAGAAAGTTCCTGAACCTGAAAAAATGCGTTTTTTCAAGATAAACAAAAAAGAGCTTGTAGAACTGGCTGAAAAGAACTGCAAGCACAACACCCAAAAACATAAGACCTATGTCAAGCTGTATAAGCCTCAAGCCGAGCATTAAAAGAACCGCCATGGCAAAACTCATGAAAAGATATATGGCCTTTCTTCTCTCCCTAAAGATGTACTGGTAGATAACATAGATGCCAAAGATGAAGGGAACAACGCCAATCTTATAAACCGCCTCAACAAGATTCAGCTGGGAAAAGTAGTCATTCAGAACCATGTCAGGAGTGTTCTGCCAAACAACCAAAGGACCATGAAACAATAAGGGTTTTTTGAATATCAGCAAGCTGAGCCACACAACAAAAATAATTGAAAAAATGGTGAGCTCAAGCTCTGAACGGGAATAGCCTATGTTCTCAAGCATGGCAAAGACAATGTAAAAAGCAAGCCCTATTATCAGCAGGAGAGAGGTTGGATGAATGAATGTGAGCGCCATAAGCCCTGCTATGTAAAGGTAAACAAAGCGCTTGTCATCAGCCCTGAGCAAACAATAGAGAAGGAAAAAAAGCAGGGGTATTGAAATAGAATAAACAGAAACAGAGTTAAAGGTCCTGTAAATAAAGATTGGAATAAAACCAGAAACAAATGCGGCAAAAAGTGCAGCATTCCTGTTCTTTGTAATCTCCAGAGCGATCAGGAAAACAATAAAAACAATACAGGAAGCAAATATGTTCGGAATTATCTTCAAAACCATGAGCACAGGCATGAAAAGGGTGAAAAATGCAAGCAGGTAATAAAACAAGGGCATAAAGAAGGTAGTCCTGCCGCCAAAGCTTAAGCTATCAGCAAACAAAGGAAGGCCTGACTGCCTTATAGCATCAACCTGCCTCACATTGAAATAGGCGTCATAGTCAAATTCAGGAATCTGAAAGGCAAAATAAAGTCTGAAGCCAAGCACAGCTACAAAGATAAGTGCAAGCAAAACATACTCGCGCCTGAATTCCATAAGGAATAAAACAATAGAGAAGCGTATTTAAAGATTTATATTTGGAAGAGGTATATGATGTGCTAATTGATCAAAACACCTGGCTTGAATACCATAGGTCTGCTAATCGCTCTAAAAATCCTTGTTTAAATCCTGGTTGTTTTGAGCGCTGAACTTTTCTCACTTGTCTTAGGGGAATGTTGCCCCATCCGCAGCCCTCAGCCAAAACATACAAGCCAGCATCTCTATGCGGGAATACCTTCACGTGTATTGACCTTGCATGCGTTTCTGTGTCTTCTGTTTCTACAACTTCTTTTCCTTCAACATACAGCTCTTCATCAAGTATCCTTGTTTTCAGTTTGACTTCAGATTCTCCTATCTCTTCATCAAAGTACAAGCAACCAGCCTTCATCCTACGATACTTCAAATCCGGCGTCACAGCATCCATTTTAAAAGGTTTTAACCCAGGGAACAAGCCCATCATGAACTCCTGCAATTTGTCTACGTCAAATATTCCTTGTCTTGGAGCAATCCAGAAATCATATGAATCAAGACCAATGGCTGCAGTGCCTGCCATTTCACCCATCCGCAAATAATCCGCGAAAGGAGCATCTTCCGATTTATGAAAAACATCAATGTCCTGCCTTGATTCAAAGGTGTCCAAGATTGTTTTGAGCTGGCTCATTTTAATTCACCTAACTATTATATGATTAATGAATTTATAAGTTTTTATGTTCTCAAAAGATTATTTAACAAAAACAAGCTTTAGCCTGTCTAAAATTCCTGGCTTATAACCTGGTTTAAATCGTTTCAAATATCCAAGATAAATACCTCCATACCACCCCAAATTTTTTTTCCGGATATATTTTTCAACTTCTTCATGCGGAAAAACAACAACTTCCACGCGTCTATTATGCGTCAGATTATCTTTTTCTTCTACACTACTTTTTCCATCAACAAATAGATCTTCATCAAGTATTGTTACGGTTTCTCGTGTTGAGGAGCGTGCTATTGTTTCAAGAAATTTCAATTTGCCAAAATACAGGTAATCTGAATCCTGCTTGAAAGGTTCCATACTAAACGGCTCCAGTCCTGGAAATAAGCCCATCATAAATTCCTGTAATCCATCCACTTCATACAACCCTTGTTTTGGCGCAACCCAGAAAAGGTATTCGTCGCAATCATAACTGGCTACAGGAAGACCATCCTGCAAAAAATTAGCTAAAGGTGTTTTTTCAAACCTATGGAAAACAGAAATATCCTGCCTTGATTCTAAGGTGTCTAAAATTGTCTTAAGCTTGCTCATTTTATGTTCTCCAAAAACTCTTTCTAAATACCTCGCTTACTTGACGGGTTTGTATTTTCTTAGCTCTGATAAACGAATCATAAAAAGAGTTTCATATGAAAGATAATTCTGATCTCTTATAATTGCTTCATTAGGGAAAGGATACACAAGAATCATTCGCTTACACGCAAAGACTGAAGTTTCGGAAAATGTTCTTCTACCGTCAACAAAACCAAGCTCAGATTCATAATGAGCCTTTAAATCCTCATCTGTTATAGTATATTCTTCTTGGGTAACTATGCTTGCATGTCCTACTTCTTCATCAAAACACAATTTACCGCATTGCAAGAACTTTCCTGGCTTACCAACTATTAAAGGCAGCTTATATAATATTTCGAACGGTACTCTAAGTTTAGGTTCTAATCCAGGAACAAGCGCATCCATAAATCTATTTAGCTCGTCAATTTCATATAATCCTTCCCCATTTGGGGCAACAAAGAATTCAAGAGTGTGAATAAAACCGGTTCCCTTAGCCCTTGCAAGATTTTTAAAATCACCGCTTGGAGCAAGTACAATATCCGGGTTTGACTTCAAGGCTTGTTCTACTATATTTAATATGCTCATTTCATGCACCCCCTGCAACATAGAAACCAACTGGAATTTATAAGTTTTTATGTTTTCAAAAAGTCATTTAACAAGAACAATGAAGGTCCGTGTGCCCTGAACTAGATCGTAACTTAAAAATGGTTACAAGGAAGAAAGTTTTAAATAGTGGTTGATATCTCCTTATCAGGATAATGGCGCAAGTAAAAACGAAAAACCAAGGACAAGACCTAAAAGAAGTTCTTCGGCGGTTTGAGGCAGACCGCATTATAGACGCTATAAACGCTAAAATCCATGGAGAATTGCCAAAATACGCTCAAACAAGAAGAATTGAATATTTGGAAAGGGACGGGTATTATGGCCTACCCCAAGTCAGGATTCCATTCAGATTCAGTCCTATTGGCGAAGAGGTTCAAGCGGTTGCGTATAATTTAGAAGGTTTTATTTCACATTATCTGGGCTCACTTCACATAAACAGACAGCAGGAAGTCAGAGCTATTTCAAAAATAGGGGATGCGCCAGGTCTTGAATACGTTCTTCAAATTCCTGCAGAAGGACGGGGATCCCCGATAGCTTTTATCAATTTCAGGGTTATTAAAGACCTGCACTGGGTTAAATTTGGAGGCAGAGTTATTATTCAACAGGTTTCTGAAGATGTTCAGTCGTGGTCGTCACCATATGTCCTGGAGGGGAGAACTTTGGAAGCGTATGCTCAATTTTTAAGACCGCCAAGAAGATTCCTTTTTTTATATCATCTAACTAATGCCTTTTGAAAACAACCGCCTTTAGCTCGCCTTCGCCTGAGAATATGCTTCTCTGCTCAAGCACTTTGAAATTGTGTTTTTTGGCAGAGTCCTTGATTAGGTCAAGGTTATTGCTAACAACAACTATTTTCCCTTTCTTGTCCAGAATAAATTCTGACTGGTAGAAGAATTCTTCGCAAAACTTCTTATTATCGCTTATGTTAGAAGTTTTGGGAAAATTGATAACACTGACCATGCTCTGGATTTCACCTTCTTCAAACTTTGTGTCCAGCCATTCCAAATCAACCTTTCCAAAGCTTATTAGCTTCTGCACTCCGGCAACCTTGGCATTCTTCTTGGCTGCCTGAACGTTTCTCATGTCATTGTTGTAGCAGTAAATCTTCTGCGCTGATTTTTTCTTTATTTTTTTGTCAATATCACTGAAAAAACTGTCAAAATCAATTTTCTTCAATGGCCTGAGCTTGAGGAAAGCAAAATCCTTCTTTTTGTAGTAATTAACCGGCATGCCTGATGCCCATAATGCTGATTCTATGCACATAACACCTGCCCTTGCCATTGGGTCCAAGATGCTGCTTCTGAAACCAGACAATCTTACCAGGGCATAGGCAATTGTTCCCTTTATTGAGCCTGATATGTTGAATATCTTATACTCCCTCTTGCTCATGTCAAAGCCGCAAAAGTCAATTCCAAAATAACATTTATTGTTATTGATGAAAACAAAAAATATGACATCAGGATTTTTCAGGTCAACCTTTGGAACATACTTTTTGTTATTCTTAATGGCGTTTATTATCAGTTTCCCAACTCCCTCGCCCATGTCTGTTGAGTTAAAGGCATGCTTGCCTGTGCGCTTGCAGCTCACCATGAAGGTGTTTTCCTTATCAATCCATTTTGAGAAATCAATTTTCTTGATTTTATCATTTATTGCTTCCAGAGCTTTTGCCAAATCCTTGTTACCTTCCTTATCACCAATATCAACAAAATCAAAAAGAAGAAGAAATTTGACAGCTGACTGGGATTTGTAGCACAATCTACAGAGGTCTTTCAGGTCTTTGACATCAAAGATAACAGCGCTGTCCTGTATTTTTATGTCTTTTTTATTAATATTATTGATGTTATTTTTATTAACATTAATGATATCAAGAAGCTCTCCTGCGCATATGTCTTCAATGCCTCTGTGAGTTATTGCTAAAGCTTTCATTTAAATTTAATCAACCTCTACAAGCATGCTCTTTTGGTTGTTGCCTTCATCCACCTCTTCAATAAAGTCCGAGCCATCAACAACAACGCTTATGTTATGAACACCCTTTTGCGCAACCCAGCTCATGTAGTTTGTGTTGATCTGGTTGGGCATTATGTCATTGTGGCACCAGTAAGCCACCTGGCTTCCATCAACATACCACTTGGTGTCAAAGGATGTTTTCCTATTACTCACCTCGCAATGAAGCTCTGCAAATATAGGGGCGCTTCCTGTGTTCTGTATCACTGCAAAGAACTTAACCTTCTGGCCCTGGCTTATATTTGTTGGGGCTTTTATTTCAATAACACTCAGGTCAGGCAGGTCTATGCATCTGTCGTAATAGCATCCCTTTCTACAATAGGTCAGATTTGTAAATACACAGTTTTCATTCCTGTAGCCAATGTTGTAGTCATCAATGCACAACCATCTCTGCTCGCAAACATTATTTTCATTATCCTGGCTGCTTTGGTTATTGTTTCTATTATCAATGATACAGCCAGGAGTGAATAATAATAACAAAAACATTAACAAAGAAAAGAATAACAACAATTCTAAAGAAAATCTATTCCTTGACCCTTGCAGCTGCAACAATCTTATCACCCTCCTCAAGCTTCATCAAGGTAACACCCTGAGTGTTCCTTCCTATTGTTGAAATATCCTGCGCCTTGACCTTTATGGCGATTCCATTCTTGCTTATAAACATGAGGCTGTCTGAATCCTCAACAGTCTTGACATCAACAAGCCTTCCGTTCCTGCCCTCTGTTTTTATGTTTATAACACCATGTCCTCCCCTGTTTATAAGCCTGTAGTCAGAGATGTTTGAGCGCTTCCCAAAACCATTCTCAGTAATGCTTAAAAGCGTTTTCTGCGGGTCTGCCACAACAAGTGCAACCACCTCATCATCCTTCTTTAGCCTTATTCCCCTTACGCCACGAGCAACTCTGCCAATAGTCCTTATATCTGATTCATTGAAGCGGACAGCCATTCCCAGAGCTGATGCAAGTATTATCTCCCTCTCACCATTAGTAACGCAAACACCCACAAGGGCATCACCTTCATCAAGGCTTGCTGCAATTATCCCGCCCTTCCTTGGCTTTGAGAATCTTTGCAACTCAACCTTTTTAATAATACCCTTTCTTGTTGCCATTAGCAAAAAGCCTTTTTCAAAATTATTGACAGGTATTACAGCTGTTATCTTTTCCTCTTTTTCCAAGCTCACAAGATTAGCCAGTGATGTTCCTATTGCATACCTTGAAGATTCAGGCATCTCATAAACCTTGAGCCAGTGGACCATGCCAAGACTGGTAAACAAGAGCACATAGCTGTGGGTGTTGGCAAAGAATATGTCCTCAACAAAGTCCTGCTCCCGGGTTTCTGCTGCTATAATGCCTTTTCCTCCCCTGTGCTGGGTCTTGTAAGCTTCCGGAGACATCCTCTTTATGTAGCCCTTGTGTGTTATGGTAACAACAACATCCCTTGCCTGTATGAGGTCCTCCTTTTCAAACTCATCTGCTTCTGGCTCAATAAAGGTTCTCCTCTCATCAGCATACTTCTGCTTCAGCTCAAGAATCTCCTTCTTTATTATCTCCAGAATCTTTTTTTCATCAGCAAGTATTGCCTTTAACTCAAGTATAAGCTTTTTTAACCCCTCATTCTCCTTGCGAATCTTTTCCTGCTCCAAGGAAGCAAGCCTTTGAAGTCTCATGTCCAGTATTGCCTGGGCCTGAATGTGTGTTAATGAAAGGTTTTGAACAAGTGTAAGCTTGGCAGTATCAACATCCCTTGATTTCCTAATCCAATCAATAACATTGTCAATCCTGTTCAAGGCGATTATTATTCCATCAAGTATGTGGGCTCTTTCGCTCGCCTTTTTCAGCTCAAAATTTGTGCGCTTTGTAACAACAGACTTCCTGTGCTCAATAAAAAAATGCAGCAGTTCCTTTATGTTGAGCTGCCTTGGCTGGTTATTGACCAGAGCAACCATGTTTATGCCAAAGCTTGACTCAAGCCTTGAGTGCGTGAAGAGCTGGTTAAGAACAACCTTTGCATTGGCATCCCTCTTCAGCTTTATAATAACCCTTACACCCTTGCTGTCAGATTCATCCCTAAGGTCAGAAACACCGCTGACCTTTTTATCATTGACCAAATCAGCAATCTGCTCAACAAGCTGGGACTTGTTAACCTGGAAAGGGATTTCAGAAACAATTATGCGATGATTTTCCTCATCTACTTGTGTTTTAGCCCTTACCTTGACAATGCCCCTTCCTGTTCTGTAGGCATGGTGTATCCCCTCTTTGCCCTGGATTATTGCTGCAGTGGGAAAATCAGGACCCTTTATGAAATGCATGACTTCACCAATAACCATATCAGGATTTTCAATCAAAGCCAACAAGGCATCAGCGACCTCCCCGAAGTTATGAGGAGGAATGCTTGTTGCCATGCCAACAGCTATTCCTGAACAGCCATTAACCAGAAGATTAGGAACCTTTGAAGGAAGAACTGTTGGTTCCTCCAAGCTATTATCAAAATTAGGGACAAAATCAACTGTTTCCTTGTCAATATCAGCCAATAATTCCTCTGCAAAAGCTGTTAATCTTGCTTCAGTATACCTCATGGCAGCAGCATTATCGCCATCAAGAGAACCCCAATTGCCCTGACCCTGGACAAGGGGATATCTTAAAGAGAAGTCCTGAGCCATTCTAACCATGGCGTCATAAACAGCAGTATCAGAGTGCGGATGGTATTTACCAAGGCAATCACCAACAATACGGGCACTCTTTCTAAAGGGTTTGTTATGAAGCAAACCGAGTCCAAGTATTGAATAAAGAACCCTTCTCTGAACAGGCTTCAAGCCATCCCTGACATCAGGAAGAGCCCTTCCAACAATAACGCTCATAGCATAATCCAGGTAGGACTGCTTCATCTCCTGTTCAATATTCCTTGGTTCAATGCGCTTAGGCTTTTCTCCTGCACCTTGCTCTTGTGTTTTTTCATCCATTTTACCATGAAAGATTAACCAGTGCTTATTTAAATATGTTTGGTTTTTAATTTGCCTCTA
>CAYGWL010000034.1:0-2425 GCA_964353575.1 uncultured Methanosarcinales archaeon
ATGTCCAAAGAAATGTCTTTCAAGGCATGTATGTATCTCTTGCCTGCCTTAAACTTCTTTGACACATTAACTATTTCAAGGGCTTTCATAAAGAAATTTGCAGCTGCGAGTGATTTATAAAGCTTTGTATAGACAAAAAGAGAACTGTAAATAATATAAACGATTTTTCTTCTAAGATTATTCCTGTATTTTTATCTCAACTTTGTTTTCTTTTAAGTTTGGTTTTAATACAATCTTTGTATCTTTGTTGTTAAAGTTAAAGAATTCAGCAAGTTCTTTTGGAAAAACAACTCCCCAGCTATGCCCTATTCTAATTGGGTTCTTAAGATAGTGTTGTTTTAGCCTTTTAGCTTCCATTTTATTTATAGCCTCTTTTGCCAGCTCCTCTGTAAAATATCTTTTCCTGCACTTAGGACACTGCAAAGCGTCCATTTCTATTGCTTTGTACTTTATCTTTGTTTTTCTCATTTCACTTCCGCACACGCATTTCATTCTCTTCTCCTCTTGATTGTAAAAGTCTTTAATTGTTATATAAAACTTTCAGTATAATTTTTTGTTTTACATTAAGTAAGTGTTTAAAAGAAAGGATGAGCTTTTCAGAAAAGAAAATCTTTTTAAACAAACACGCTTCCTCCACATTTGCGCCTCCGTAGCTTAGAGGCATAGCGCGACCTTGGTAAGGTCGAGGTCGGGGGTTCAATTCCCCCCGGAGGCTTGATACTTGATTTTTATCAATGTTGGCCAGTTATACCATACAACTGCATTAATACTTCACTATTTGCTATGGATTCCTGAAACGCAGCATTTGACTGGTTTTGCCTTTCCATAAGCTCGGAAAAATATTGAGTTGGTTGAACTCCTAACACATCTTCCGCTGCCCTGACAACATTGTTTATAGTTGCGTCAGCATCAACATTCAAGCTAGCCACCATTTCAGGTTCCATTCCTTCTTCTGAAACCATTCCCTGCCCGATTCTTATCAAGTCAAGCCCATAATCCATATACGAAGTTTTATAATCAATTCCAAGCGGTTTCTGCTGACCTCCCAGTAATACCAGGAAGTTTTCAATAAATTCTAGGTCGCCTTTTGCAAGGTAATTGTTTGTTCCTGCAAGGTCTGTAATAATTGTCTCTCCCTCGCTTGTGGTTGCGATCTGTGTTTTATCATTATATGTTCTCTGCAGAACACCCATCAAATCCTCACTTCCGTCTTCACCAATCCTGTAAAACTCATATTCTGTCTGGTTGCTCCAGAGAGGGTGATTCACTATAAGTTTTGCCCTTGGAATCCAAGCCGTAGGGTTATCAATTGTTCCCATTGCTAAGAATAGGGTGTCTAAAGAAGAGCCTAATTTGTTGCTTCTGTCAGGAGCGCCTTGATGCCCAAATAATTTTTTATCAAGCAAACCTCTTCCAGCAAAGGGCTGGTTATGCCAATTCGGCGGGACTGCATAGCTGGGAGCAATTACATACTGCACTGTTCCGTCATATAATTCTCCTTGCGCAGGGATTGTTTCCAAGCCTAGCCAGTCCAAGCCATTATCCGAGTCCCTTGTGCTGATTAGAACATGCTCACCACTCGGATTAAAACCTGTATTTTCAAGTCTTTGTGCCAATCCTGTAAAGTAATCCTTTACCTTGCCAGCATTATCCTGATTGAACATCCAAGAATAATCTTGACTTTGTTCAGGCGTAACTACAGCAAATACTTGCTGGGTCTCTATCCCGAGATGGTCAGTAATGCCTGATAATCTAAACTGAATCGGTCCGTTATTTACAGATATTGCCCTAACATCTGAATCTCCCCACCATTCTGTCTTAAATCTTGCCATTGCCGCGGTATAAAGATTACCATTACCTGGGTCAAAAAGCATTATGTTTGTTGCATCTTCCCTTGCATTATCCCAAAAATCAAAATATCTCCTCATCTCTGTTTGCGTAAAAATCATTCTGCCAAAGGGGTCTCTTAAATGTTCCGGAGCTTCTGTTCCTGTATTATAATATGATCCTTCAAGAATGTTAAATGAAGGGTCTGGGAAACTTCCCAAACTATCGACAAACAATTGAATTGCTCTATTGTGTTCTGTTCCACTGACTCTCTGAAACATCCCTATTTCATAACCCTCTGCACTCATATCCTTAAGTACTGTTTTATTTGGTGGTGCATAAGGATTTGCACTGCACGCAACGAACATACCAAGTGTTGCACCAATTGCTGCAATTGTTAATACATTCCTGATTTTATTCTTCATTTTTTACCCCCAAAAAGTTATCATTTTAAAGTAATTACTACTTATATAAATACTTTTTGTTCATTTTTTAGTGTAATGGACAGCATCTTTAGCATTGTTCTTACACGAAGAAAGCCAGCATTAAAGATGAGTGTGGTAAAATAACTGTTGCTTATGGCACTGAAGCATGAAAG
>CAYGWL010000035.1:0-1525 GCA_964353575.1 uncultured Methanosarcinales archaeon
AGATAAATTGGAATGTAATTTTGACAAGCATAATTACAGTTTTGATAGCTTCCTTGATTACTTCTACAGTCTGGTTTTTCAGCGTGCCTTACAGGATAGAGGCGCAGGCAGCTGAATTGAAAACGCTTAAAACAAATATTGAAATGTTCAGAAAAGAGGATATTGAGCCGCTAAAGCAAGGTAGGGAAGAAAACAAAATGAAAATAGTAGCACTAGAAACGAATCAGGCTAACATTTTGTCTATCTTAAAAGAAATGCAAAACGATATAAAGGATTTGCTAAGACGCAAGCCTTGAAAACAAACATGAAAACAATTGAACAATTTGAGATTGTGGAAAAATGCACCAAGTGCGGAAGCTATCTTCTTCTCTTGGAATGGAACAACGAGAAAAAGGAAGCTCTTTGCAAGACGTGTGAAATAAAGTATGTTTTTATACCAAATCAGGAGACAGGAAGTCCCCTGAAAAAGGAGGAGTAAAATGTTTAAGAAAGTGCTGTTTGCTTTAGGATTGCTGTTTGCTGTAAGTGTGGGAGCGCATGCTGGATTGTTTGATACTAGCCTGCAATTAGCGTATCCTGCGAGTTCCGGATTCACGACACAGGCAGCAGTGGTTGCTACCTCGACAGCTCCTGCATCGTATGCTGTTCCTAGCGGAGCAATGACTTGCCGAATCAAGAACTTAGGAAGCTACACTGCATATGTTTATTTTGTAAGCGCTACAACGGCAACCCTTGTTTCTTATGGTATTTCTATTCCAGCAGGGGCAGGAATGACAACCAATATTCCTGAGTTAAATCTTGACGGCTACAATGGAACTCTTTACGTTACGTCAGGCTCATCGGCAACGACTGTTAATGTTTATGGATTAAAAAGATAACTATGATAAAAAGAATAGTATTTGCATTATTTGCAATGCTTCTTTTTTCGTTTCCTTGCCATGCTTTTCTAGGGCTTATTAACAAAGACGACTTGCAGTTGGTTAAGAATGAAATAAAAGCCGACAAGAATGAGTCTAATGTTTTTAAAGCCGAACTGAGTGGCAAGGTTGTAGGTCTTGAATCAAAAATAGACAAGATTGAGATGAAGATGGATGCGCAGGTTTCCGCTATTGCTGGGTTCAATAATCAAGTCAACAAGATGCAGGCTGGCGGAAACATAATCAACAATGATACGTCTTTAATTAAGTTTATTTTTGACAAGTGGGGATATTTTCTTGGAGCCTTCTTGACGTTTCTGGGGTCTGCTTTAGGCAGTCTTTGGGGCGTAATAAAGTATGTTATGCTCCTTGACGAAACAAGGCTTAAAGACGTTGTTCAAGGATACAAAGACCAACTGGATGCCAAGCAGCTTTGGATTGACAATCTGAGCAAGGCTAACGACGCGAAAGAAACTAAAATGGATGCTTGGCAACAGATGATTATAGAAAAACAAATAAACGGGAAAAATGCGAAGATTCTTCCATAACTTATTCGAGATAGTGGGATTCACTTTTATAGTTTTAGTTATACTGAATGGATTTTGGAT
>CAYGWL010000036.1:0-6049 GCA_964353575.1 uncultured Methanosarcinales archaeon
AGTCTTGCCCACCACTTATTCTCCAAGATTTTTACTCTTGGCAAAAGCTTATGCAAAGCATAAGCACTTAGGATTCCCTTATCATGCTTTCGCATAGTGTAAAGGTTTCGCGCCTGCTGCACCCCGTAGGGCTAGGATCAGTGTCTCAGGACCCTTCTCGGGGCTACCTCTCTCAAGGCCCCTACGGATTCCAGGTTTGGTGGTCCGTTACACCGCCAACTGCCTAATCCGCCGCCGACTCATCCTTGGGCGTTTCCTTTCAAAAAAAGAACATTCCAGTACCTTTTTTCTATCAAGGTTTAGCCTCAGTTTCCCGAGGTTATCCCTGACCTAAGGGTAGATTATCGACGTGTTACTGAGCGGTTCGCCGGTAGCCGAAGCTCCCCGGACTTGCATGGCTAAATCGAATCCTAATAGCAGCGATCTCCCGCAGGATCAACGGGTAATAAAGCATTGGTCGCATAGGAATTAGCACGAGACAACGCTTCCTACATCATACTTAATAAAGATTATTAAGCACTCATTCTTTGGAGTATTCCTTATTTGAATACTTTTTAAAAAATAGAATTGGTGGTGATAACCAATCTCGTATATATATCGGGATAACCACGTTATATTTAAAGGTTTCGCTTATACTTAAGTTCGTTTTTTAAGAACCCCATCCCTTTGGAGCAGAGTAAAACCATATTCTTCAATGAGGTCTGACAGGGCTATGATTGAAGAAGGCACTAATTCTCCTTCCCCAAGGGTTCTTGATTCCAAAGTCATGCTCAAAACAAGCATACCAACAAGCACTTTGGGGGCATAATGAAGTTTTATTGCCACCTGGAATACTTCTCTATCCTCTTTGTATGGTGCTGAAAAATTAAAAACGCTGTCTTGAAGAACCGCGGGAACAGATTGTTCTTCTGCGATTGAACCTAAGTATTCTACCAAATTTTTAAGTTTAGCCTGTGGAAAACCCTTAATTTCATATTCTTCTCTTATCATCATTTCTTACACCCCCAATTATCACAAAGGTAGTCCAAACGAATTAATAAGTTTTTGTATTTTTGAGTATAGTGTTCAGGATATGTCGTCTACAGGCTTAAAACCATATTTACCGATTACTTGTGCCAGTTCTGGGATAAGAGCGGGTTTCGGTTTTCTTAGAGCATTCATTGCATTTAGAGTCATGAACAAAGCATCTCTTGCTTCATACCTTGGATCCTCTTTAGTGAAAAGTACTATAGAAATTGAGGTAGCGGCAGAATCCATGCCTGATTGGTAAATTCTAAAAAAACGGCTCATGTAGAAATTATCTTGAACATCAGGACTCTCAGGAGGTTCACTCAGTCTAAAATCTGGTTTTGATATGTAAGCCAAGTCCCTTTCTAAATTAAGTACATCTTCTTTTGAAAAATCTTCAAGAATAAATTGCTCAGATTCCGTCAAAGGTGCTACAAGCATATAAACCTCCTTACTCAAATCTTATTAAAAAAGAATGAATGCTTATTAATTATTTCTGTTCTCAGGTGGTAATGTTTAAGCCCTCTTCCTTGTCCTTAATCTCTTGCGCGCCTTCATCTTCTTGCGCTGCCACTTCCATCTCATCTGCTTGCGCTTCTTCCAACGTCGAGAGCTTCTCTTCATAAATTCAAGTGATTAAGAAGTTGTATATAAATTTAGTGGAAAAGTTGGCTGTTAAGTAAACGTCAGGCAAAATTACACAATATTTAAATATAAATTTTAATTCTTTAATGTTTAGAGGTAATGAAATTGAGATATAGAGGAATTGATTTAAGTGATTGGGATCCAAGAGTCCAAGATATAGTTAGAACTTATGGAAATTTAGAGCCCTGGCGTTATGAAGCATGGCTGCGACAATTTAAGAGAGAAACTGAGTATGTTCAACTCTCTTATATCCGGCACACTGCAGAAAAAGTATCGGCTGATTCTTTTACCGGAAAGGGCAATTTTCAAGAAGCAAAAAGGCTCTTCGAGCTTTTGATTGAATTAGATATCTCACCAATGCACCATTATACTGAAATTGCCAACCAATTTCTTTCCATTATAAACTCAAGGATTTAATGCCTTAGAGCTGAAGTTGTTGAAAAGACTTCTTTTAGTTAGGTATTGACAGGGAATTGGCGGTTTTAA
This sequence comes from uncultured Methanosarcinales archaeon, assembly GCA_964353575.1. Lineage (GTDB taxonomy): Archaea > Nanobdellota > Nanobdellia > Woesearchaeales > CAYGWL01 > CAYGWL01. The sequence continues at coordinate 2,140 of CAYGWL010000036.1, forward strand.
ATAACCTGACGCTAACCTTACAGCTAATGGAAAAGTTGCACAAAGAGAATGAAAAAATAAAAAAAACAAAAAATCAAATGTCATCAGCATAATTTTAAAAGCTTGTAAAACAAAGAGTTTACCACTCTTCGTCTTCTTCTTCTTTCTCTTCTTTCTCTTCTTTCTCTTCTTCCTCAACAGGCTTCTTTTGTTTCTTAGGCATTTTTTTCACCCCTCCCTTGTGTCTTAACTTACTCCATTTCTTTTAACGGTCGGAGTCATCCTCCCAGAATAACCCAGGAGCATCAAAGCATTGGCTCTGAGCCAACCCATTAAAAACCTGCTGGAGTAGGGTGGGATTATTTAAAGATATCTTTTTGTTCGGAAATTAAGCACAAGAAGCTTGCAGGAAATTTAGTAAAAAAACACATTATTATTGGGTCATTGCGGATAATAGGATGTCTCTTTTTGGGCGTTTAATAAAGGTTACGGCTTCTGGCAAGGAGTAATTGTGTTTGTATTCTTTAAAAGGACACTTTGAGTTCCAGTATTCCTTGTAGGCTTCATCAACATAAGAATAGGCTGCTGAAGCGCATCCACTCATAAAAATATGCGGGTGAATATGTCTTGCTACACAAGCATAATCAAGTACGTACAGCTCATCGGCTAGAACATTAACTTCTAATAATACTACATCCACTCCTCGCGAGGTTATTAGTCTGTACCATAGATCAGGAAATTCAGGATTACTTCTCCATGAAGCAGGTTCAGGTTCAAGTAAGCCGAAAATCGCTGGAGTATCAACTCCTTGGGGAATTAATGGGCCACCTAAATCAAAATGTGTAACAACATTGCGTATTGGCTTCAAATAACCCTCTCTATCGATCGATCTCCATGCTTTCGGAGAGGTGTAATGATACAGTTTTGTGTATTCCATTTTAGTTTTCATAATTATCTTCCCCCTTTTAAAAAATCAAAAAATACAAAATGCCCCGCACGGGACTTTCAAAAAGATAGGTTTTACAATTCATCATCAACCAATTGGCTTTTACAACGTTAACCTATATCCTTTTTTGAACCCGTGTCCCAGCCTTTCTTTATAATCTTTCTCCAAAGGTTTTGTGGGGCTTCACGCCCCACCTCTTTGATTAAGCTTTCTTTGAAAGATTACCCGAAAGGGCTGAATGATTGATTGTCCAACCTTTTTGGTTAAACTTTTGCCGCCGAAGGCGGTAAAAGGTTACCGGACTACACCAGCGGGGCATATAGAATAACGCGAACTTGAGTGTATTTTAAATACTTTTCTAAAAAATATCTTCCAGCGCCCCTTCCTTTTTGGGGCGGGTGTAAATAACCATGAGGCTTGGGTCAAAGCATGCATCACAGCCCATGTCGCATTTTCCTGCAGAAAGTGTTATGACTTGAAAGCCTGTTTCTTTATACGCTGTAATTATGTCGTTCAGTCTTTCTCCAGAATAAACATTCTGCCTTGTCCATCCTTTTTTTTCCAGTTCTTTTCCTATTGTCTCTTCCATGGTCATGAAAATGAGTGGGCCCAGCGAGATTTGAACTCGCGACCACCGATTCTCTTAGGTTTTGTGCAGAGTGCTGCCGTATAAGACCGGCACTCTAGTGTCCGGTGATGACTAGCTTCATCAACCCACCAGACTAAGCTATGGGCCCTTGAAGATTGTGTTTTTCTTGATTATTATTTAAAAGTTTTGTATGCGACAGCCGGGACTTCCGGTCTTTTCCGAGGTTTTCTCCCAGAAAAGCTCATTCGAACCCGGGCTATGACCGTGGCAGGGTCATGTCCTACCACTAGACTACTGTCGCACAATGGGCCCAGCCAGGATCGAACTGGCGACCTCCGCCGTTCTTAGCATTCAGTGCGTGTAAGGGCGACGTCATAACCACTAGACCATGGGCCCGGTAAGTATTAACTTTGGAATTTTCAATGGTATAAAAATCTTTCTTTAAATTTCTCCCTCAGGTATTTTAAGGGGCAGGAACGCTATTATGGCCACAACAAAAAGCCCTACCAGAGAGAGCATCGCGATTCTGCGGGCAAGTTCAAGGCCTAGCCCTGCAAAAACAAGGACAATGCCTCCCCAGAGCAATGGGCCAACCATTGCAGAAAGCCGGCTCATTATCCCATACAAGCCAAAGAATTCTCCTATCTGTTTTCTTGGAGAGATTCGTGTTATGATTACTCTGTCAACGCTCCATACGAATCCTTCTGCCAGTCCAAGGATTATGCCAAATAACCAAACAATTGTTTTGGAGTTGGTTAATGCCAGCATGCAAAGCCCAAGTGTCAGAATTATTAATGTTGTGCCAAGGAATCTTTTTGGCCCGAACCTGCTTATGAAAAATCCTGACGATAAGGCTCCAAGAGCTGCGAATACGAGCAAAAACGCGGCAAGGAACTGTACTTCTATGTCTGTAAATTTCAGCACCATGATGCAGTAAACAGCTGCAAAGATATAAACTGTGTGCAATGCGTCCAGGTAAAAGAAGCGGCTTATCAGAAAGTGAATTGCTCCAGGATATTTCTTCAGATTCCTCAGGGTTGTTAAGACCCTTTTGAATGTGGACTTGATTCTGAAAGTTTCCTTGCTTTTGTTTTTTGCAGGCGTTCTTTCTTTTAACAATATCAATGCAGGAATGCACAATACTAAGAACATCAATGCTGATGGGATGAAGCTTGCGCTTCTTCCGTAGCGAACCACTATAGGAGCCATGAGAAGGATTACCAGTACATAGCCCACCTGCCCTAATGCAATTCCAATTCCGGATATCAAACCGCGATTCTCTTTTGTGCTGATGTCAACCAGGAAAGAGTCATAGAATATCTGGCCTATTTGAAAGCCAATAAAAGCCAGTGAGAAGAACAGAAGTGAGAGCATGATGTTGTGCGTTCCTAAGAATGTTGTGAATAAAATGCATTCCAGTGTGAAAAATATGAATATGATTCTTTTCTTGTGGTGTTTGTCAGAAAAAGCGCCAAGAAAAGGAGCAGATAAAATAATTACCATTTGTGCAAGGGCAAGCGCTAAACTGTAGTATATCTCTTTCACGCCCATGTCCTGGACAATCCAGAGCACATAGTAGAGGGAAATAATTCCCAGCTGGAAAGCAGAATTAGCGGTGTCATAAAGCGCCCAGCTAAGAATTACACGTAAGGGAACCTTTCCATTGCTGGTAAGCTGCTCTAAAAATCTCCTGAGTTTTTTCACAGCACAGCTTCATTGTTATGATTATAAATACTTTTCTCTCTTTTGTTATTACCGGAGCTCTCTAACAATAAGTTTAAATATATTCATCATTATTGACTATTTCATGGAGCCTCACAATCAGATATTTGACTGGGTTTCTGCCTCTGACGAGATTACCTGGAGGAACTTGATTTACGAAGCCATTAGGCAGGAGCGCATGGACCCATGGGACATTGACGTGAGTTCGCTTACTAAGAGGTATCTGGAGATGCTGAAAACCCTGAAGCACATGGATTTCAATATTTCCGGAAAGGTGCTTTTGGCAGCTGCAATCCTTCTGAAGATAAAATCAAAGAGACTTGTTAATGAGGACATAACAGAGCTTGACAGCTTGATGTCAACAGAGGAAGCTGACTATGAAGGATTTTATGATGATCTGGAAGCAGAATATCAAACTCATGGCTTGGGGGAGGAAGAGGCAGTTCTTTATCCTCATGTTCCCCAGCCAAGGCAGCGCAAGGTAAGTGTCTATGATTTGGTTAATGCTCTGCAGAAGGCGCTGGAAGTAAAACATAGACGCGTATTAAGAAATATTCCCGCAGTAAAGGTGGAGATTCCTGAAAAAAGGGTTGACATAACAGAGCTCATAAAGGAGATGTATGATAAAATAAAGAACTTCTTCGTAAAAAACAAAAAAATAACATTCAGCCAGC
>CAYGWL010000037.1:0-5859 GCA_964353575.1 uncultured Methanosarcinales archaeon
AATGTGACATTCTATGCGGAGCAGAATGCGTAACAAATGAGGACTGCGAAGGTTCCGGAATATGCGTTGATTGTTCTTGCGAGTATGAGCCACTTTGCGGGAATGCAAATATAGACCCAGGAGAAGATTGTGAGCTTCCAGGAACAGACAACAATATCAACTGTCCTCAATTAACAGAATCATGCGATAATCACAAACTTGGAATGAGGGATTCTTATGGAGATTGTGGCCTAAATTGTTCATGTAACCAGGATGACCTGGTTTATGTCTGCGTTCCAGGAGAATGCGATGCAGAATGCAGCCCAGGAGAAACACAGACAGAAGCATGCGGAAACTGCGGAACAAGAACAAGAACCTGCTCTGAAGAGTGCGGATGGGGAGACTGGACAGAATGCACAGACCAGGGAGAATGCACACCAGGAAACTTTGAAAACAATATCTGCGGAAATTGCGGAGTCCAGCTCAGTTTCTGCAATTCTGAGTGCGAATGGTCTGATGTTTTCGGATGCTATGGTGAAGGAGTTTGCACTCCGGGAAGCATTGAACCAGGAAGCTGCGGACCTGAAACAAATGAAGGAATATGCGAGCCTGGAGAGAATGATAGGGAATGTTTGGAAACATGCCAGTGGAGCGACTGGTCTGAATGTGAAGGAGCGCAGTATCCTCAAAACGAGGTTTGTAATAATTTAGATGATGATTGTGATGGAGAAGTAGATGAGAATCTCACATGGGCTTGTGGAATTACAGACGAGGGAGAGTGCGAGTATGGAGAGCAGGTATGTGAGAACGGAGAGTGGAGCGAATGCGATGCTGTTTACCCAGAATGTGAGATATGCCTTGACTTTTTGGATAATGACTGCGATGGCGAGATTGATGAGAATTGCATATGCATACCCGGAGAAACAGAGCAGGGAGACTGCGGAAGATGCGGCTATAGAGAAAGGGTATGCCTGGAAAACGGAGAATGGGGAGAATGGGGAGAAGAGTGCCTGGATGAAGGAGTATGCGAGCCATTAAGCATTGAAACGCAAGAATGCGGGCAAACAGATGTTGGAGAGTGCAAGTTTGGAATAGAGGAAAGGATATGCTCAGAGCAATGCGCTTGGGATGAGTGGGGAGAGTGCGAAGGAGCTGTTTTCCCAATCCCGGAAATCTGCTCAGATGACAAGGACAATGATTGCGACGGCTTGATTGATGAGAACTGCCATGGATTGACTGAGTGCACTGATGGAATAGACAATGACGGAGACGGCTTGATAGATTTGGATGATCCTGGATGCAAGTCAACAGGGCTTGACAACTCAGAATACAACACTCTTGTATACCAGTGCTCTGACGGAATAGACAATGATGGAGATGGCTTGGCTGACAAGGAAGATCCTGGATGCTACACCACTAAGCTATACAGCACTCGCGACAATGTTGAGCAAGACAGACTGCCTGAGTGCAGCGACTACTTTGACAATGACGGGGACGGCTTAAAAGACTATCCAGCAGACCCTGGTTGTACAGACAAGTATGATAAGACTGAATGATTATGATTATAAATTTTTAAAATCACATTTACAAAAAAAACCGAAAAGGACAAAAACGAAGGAAACCAATAAAATGACGATTGGTATGGTGAAAAAATGAAAAACGCAATCAAAGTTTTACTGATTTTAGCCATGCTGCTTACACTTAGTAGTTTTATTCTTGTAAATGCAGCGAGTGCTGCAACCCTGAATGTTGTTCCATTTACCTTGGGAAAATTGGGAAGCGCAACAGCACAATGGTCAAGTGCTCAAGCACACTCTGGAAGCAGTTCTGTTAATTTAAAGACAACTGTTGCATTAAACGATTATGCTTATTTGACATTTGACCCTCTGGCTGCAACAATAGATGATGTTACTTCATTATCCTTTTACTATTACCATGTTTCAGATAATCTCGGGTCTGGACCGCGCATTGGCATACTGATTAATAACAGCGGAACCTGCTATTTAGCAGTTAGCGGTGCTGCTTCCACAAGCATAGGGACATGGAAGAAAGCAAACGGAGTTACAGGAGGCAATCTAACCACTTATGATGCTAATCTTACTAAAGTATGGTGGTATGGCACCTGCAATTGTGATGGTTCAGGCTACAGCCAAGTTGGTGGTCCAGTAAGCTTTAGCAATATTAAAAGCAGTCTTAATGGTAACATTGAGCACATAGCCGTCTATATGGGTGTGGTTGATGGCGTAAATGTTGGCAATGGAGAGGCATATGTTGATGATGTGGAAGTGAATGGCGTTATCCATTACGGAAGCATCCAGGATGCTGTTGATGCCGCAGGCAGTGGTGATACTGTAAATGTTGCAGCCGGCGTTTACAATGAACAAGTCACCATTAATAAAAATAATCTGATAGTCCAGTCAGCAGATGGAGCAACAAATACGATAATTGACCCAACAGACACAGCTAATGGGGGGGTTGTAATAGACTCTAATGGTGTTATATTTGATGGATTCAAAATAAGGGATTATTCTGATGAAACTTATGAAAACAAGATAATAAGGATAAACGGGAATAACAGCGTAATTAAAAATAACATTTTACAAGGAAACCTGAACCAGGGAGGAATTTCAGACCAAACAGAATATGGAGTTCTTATTTATGGTTCAGGAAATTTAATAGAAGGGAATGAAATTTATGATATTGGTTATATAGGTGTTAACATTGTAGGAGAACCTTACTCTAGCGCATCTAATAATAGAATTATTGGCAACAAGATTCATGATATTGGGATTTACGGCATTGCTGTAGACAGAAGCAGGGGCAATATCATAAAACAAAATGAAATTTCAAACCTTGTAGGAGGAACTTTATGGGGAGATGTTTATGATCCATTAACATGGTGCTGGGGTGTTATTGTATGGGGAGCAAACTCTACGGGAACTATAATAGATAACCAAGACCTTATGAATTTACCAAATGGAATTGTGTTATCAGCCACACAAAATGTCACAGTCAAAAACTCAGAAATAGCTTATAATAATAAGACAGGAATAAAATTAGCTGACAGTTCCTGGGTGCCTGATACAGCAAAGAACAACTCCCTAATACACAATAAAATACATAACAACAGCGATGGAATTGTTGTTAAAGGTGGAGGACTTGGAGGCGTAGGCATAAATAACTCAATGAACTGGAACAACATTTATAATAACACAGCAAATGGTGTTATCAATTACGTAGCCCAAGAGGTAAATGCTGAGAATAACTGGTGGGGTGCAGCAAATGGCCCAAGCGGAGTTGGTCCTGGCTCAGGAGATGCTGTTAGCATTAATGTTGATTATACCCCTTGGCTTACAATCATGAGCGGGATAGTAATAAATGGTGAGTCAGTAACACCAACAACACTTTTTAATTATTCTGACGCGTGGCTCAACGCAACAGTAAGTGTTAATGTTCCAGAAATGTGTGAGCTTGACCGCGTTTGGATAATGGGAAACTGGACAAGCGCATGGCTTAATTACACTGTTGTCAATCACGATGGTTCAAAGTATTATTACCTCGTTGACTCCTCATTCCTTGATAATGGGGAAACTGTTTCATGGAAGTATTATGCAAATAGCACTTGTGGAGATATGGAAGAAGGAGCATGGCAGAGCTTTACATTAAAAAAGAGAACACAGCTTATAACAACACCTCCTGTTCCTGACGGATATAATGGATGGTTTGTAACACTTCCCTGCTTTACTTTAGTAGCTGACCCTTCAGCAACAAACTCATCTTATGCCTGGTGGTTCCAGCTGCCAACTTATCACAAGTATACAGCACCATTCTGCTTTGACTGGAACTCAACACGAGGAGGACTTGAGAGACTGCATTACTTCTCAAGCTTCGGTTCTGTTAATGAAGAGCTCCAGAGCTATGATGTCAAGGTGGACATAACACCGCCAGAGGTAAAGGATTTGATGCCTGCCAACAAGAGCACATTTTATGGAAACAATGTTGTTATCTATGCATTCCTTGATGAACTTGACCATAGAAACTCAGGAATAGACATGTCAAGCGTGAAAATGATACTGGATGGAAACCCTGTGAGTCCTGATGATGTAATACCTCAAGGCGATGAAGATGCCTCTGTAACCTATGATGCCACACCACTTGCAGAGGGGCGCCATAATGTAACAATAAATGTGAGCGACAAGGCAGGGCACAGCACAAACATATCCTGGTGGTTCAATGTTTCTACATACATGCCAATGGAGATAACAATCAACAATCCGCAGCTGGATGTAACTTATGGCAGCAGGAAGGTATTAATCGATGTGAGTCTTAACAAGAATGCTGATTCGTTGGAATACTCAATGGACGGCAGCTATTTCAAGAGGCTATGCCTGAACTGTAACAGGTATGCTGGGGAAAAATCCCTGAGCGAAGGAGCTCACATCCTGGTTATAAAGGCAAACAACGGAGTTAATTCAGTAACCAAAACAGTGAGCTTCTCAATTGATACGCTGTCTCCCAGGATAATAAGGACAGAGCCAAAGAAGGGAAGCTACCTTAACGGAACAGAGTTCAGCGTAGAGTTTGTTGAGAACAATGTCAAGGAAGTAAAGCTCTACTATGGCTTGAATGGTATATTCACTGAAGTTGATGTAATTGATTGCGAGCTAGGACGCGTGAATAATTGCGCATATGAATTAGACCTGAAGGCGTTGGGTTACCCAGCAGACAGACTGGAGTATTATTTCACTGTTGCTGATGAATTAAGAATAGTTGAATCAAAACACGTGATGGTATTTGTAGACATGATTGCTCCTGAAGTAACAATAAGCTCACCTGTTGATGAAAAGCTTTACGGAACAGGAAGGATTACCCTAAGCGCTTCTGTTAATGAAAAAACAGACATGGTATACAGCCTTGATGGCGGAAAGTTCATGAGTTTATGCAGAAGCTGCAATACCGGAGAAAGGGCATTGAACTTCAGGGATGGAGAACATACTTTAACCGTTAGGGCAACAGACAAAGCTGGTAACTATGACACAGCATCACTAAGCTTTAGCATAGACAGCAAGGCACCAAGAATAAGGAGCACAGAACCCAAGAAGAACTCAAAGCAGAAAGAAATGGTGAGTTTCAAGATTAATTATGATGAAAGTAATCTTAACACGGTTGTGCTGCACTACAGGCAGAAGGACTTTGGCACATGGCTTGATGCTCCTCTAAAAGCATGCCCATCAGGAACAAATGCATTCTGCTCAATCGAACTGGACTTGAGCAGCTTCAACAACAAATGGGTTGAATACTACTTCAATGTAAGCGACTTCGTAACGAGCACAAACTCAAAGATGAACAGCTTCTCTGTTGACGCAGTAGCGCCAAGCCTTGAGATCATGATGCCAGAAGAAGGAGTCACTTTAGATGACAAGAATGTCATGATAAATGTAGTAGTATCCAACAAGGAGTTGGTTAACATGGAATACTCAAAGGACGGAGAGGAATTCAGGACACTGTGCAGGAACTGCGTAGGCTACAGCAGCAGGAAATACTTCGGAGGAGACTACGGAGGGCACACACTCACAATAAGGGCAACAGATGGCGCAGGAAACCAGGATGTGGAGAGCGTGAGTTTTGAAATTTTTGAAATACTACCTCTAACTCCAGAGTAAAATAGTTAGCTATTTTATTTTTCTTTTTAAAATTATTTAAGAAATCAAAAAAAGAGTCATTTTCGTCCACAATTGAAGACAAAAACCTCATTTAAAAAACTATCCGTAAATATTATATAGAATATGGTTTTATGTAATTGAAAAGGGTGGATGAACATTTAATTTTCTTGTTTAGTATAAAAATAAAATGTAAAGGAGGAAAACAAAAATGAAGAAA
>CAYGWL010000038.1:0-2400 GCA_964353575.1 uncultured Methanosarcinales archaeon
ACAGGTGCTGATGCTTAAGGCCTGACTGGCATCTCCCTTTTCTTATATTATCCACTTCAAAAGGCATGCCTGTCAAGGCGCTCATGGCAAGCCCCATCCTCACTATGCTGCCGCCGCCCTCGCCGTATTCTCCTGAAAGCGTAATCATGACATGATTGTTTGCCCCTTTATTTATAAAACTTTTTGTGATATAAAATAAGCTCGTTAGTTTTACACTTTTTCAGCCAAGGTTCAGCAGATGCTGAACTAACTTTCTCCTCCCTTAACTCTTTAAAGGGAGGAGAAAGTTACCCTTGCGAAGCAAGGACTTGGCTGAAAAAGTGTGGAGTCAATAAGCTTACTTAACAAAAACGATAATAATAAAAACAACGAGGAAATACTGACTTTTAGATGAACCTTATACTGGGGATAGACCCTGGAATAACCAAGGCGTATGCGGCAATAAATCTCAGGGGAGAGATAATCAGTATAAAATCGTCTAAATCCCTTACTGCCTCGAGTATAGTTCTTGAAGCCATGGAGCTTGGAAGGATTGTTGTGGTTGCCACTGACAGAAAAAAGGTTCCCGGCTTTGTGGAGAAAATAGCTGTCAAGCTTGGAGCGCGCATAATAAAACCAGAACATGACTTAAGCGTCAGGGAAAAGATGAGAACCAAAAAAAGGTTCAGGTTAAGCGGGAAACACAGTGGGGACGCGCTTTCAGCAGCCTTCTATGCCTACAAGGAGCTTAGGCCTCTGCTCAAAAAAATAAGCCTCTTTGCTGAAAAAAACAATGAGACAGGTATGCTTGAAAAGCTTGAGGCATGTGTTGTGAGGGAAAAGGTCAGCATAAAGAAGGCGTTTACAGGCATAAAGCTCTAACAATACACGATCTAACGGTATATTATCCTTTTTATCTTCTTCTTCTCTTTTGTTATGTCTGTCTGGGTTATGAATGCTATGAGAATGGTCCCAAGGAATATAACCTGCAGGATGTTTCTGAGACCAACAATATAAAATATCTGCATTGCCTTAAGCACGTCAAGGAACTGTATAACCAGGAGGATTACCATGGATGAGAGAAGGTATTCCCAAGGCTCCCTGTTCCTATGCTTCACAACCTTCATCACAAAGAAGATTGCGTAGAAGAAGACAAAGCAGGTAAGGATTATGTTAGCTACGCCGAAAAGAGTGTCATAAAAGTCCGTTACAGTCACCTCTATCATAGATATTCTCTATATGAAATAAGTTTAAAAATCTTTTGCTTTTTAACACAGCAGCACTTTACCTGACTCCATCAACCCCTATGTGGGTTGTTATTGCTTCCAGCCCTGATTGCTGTATTGCATTAAATACCTTTTCTATTCTATGCTCAGGGCTTAATGCGAACATTGCCCCGCCCTGGCCCTTGCCTGACAATTTCGCGCCGTAAGCTCCTGCTCTCAGAGATTCTTCAACAGCATAATCAATTTTCAGATGGGACAAACCCAAATAAGCCAATATTTCATGATTTTGAGTCATAAGACTGCCAAGCTTAACTATGTCTCCATCATTAAGGGCATTAAGCCCTTGGTTACAAATCTGTTCTATTTTACTGAAAGAATCCTCGACAAGTCCAGGGTTATTCTTCATGAGATTGGGCACATAATTTCCAACTGTTTGCGATGTCCTTGTTCTGACATGAGTGACGCCTATAACTACTTTCAAAGGCAATGTTCCCAGAGGTTTTATGTGAATCTTGCTATTTTGGAAGGAGATATAATTAAATCCGCCAATAGAGCTGCTCACAAGCTCTGCTCCTGAAGCCCTGCCTCCGTGAATCTCTCTTTGGAATTCTATTAAATAATTGTAATAATTTTCTTCTGGCAGACTTATACCAAATAATTTCAGAAATGAAGACAGCATGGAAGAGAGCACAGCGCTTGAAGAACTTAAACCGCTCGCTATGGGTATATCCGAGTCTATTTCTGCATATATGCCTGATTTTATATTGAATTCGTCAATGAGCTTCCTGCACAAATCAAGCAGCACATAGAGTTCCTCATTGCCTTTGTTCTCATTGCCGTTAAAATACGCCTCGCCAATCTCATTGGACTTAATCCTGATTTCACCGGGCAAAAGCTCTTGCATTGAACACCTTGTCCATAAACCAAGTGAGGCAACTATTGCTGGCTTTGAATAAACCACAGCGTGCTCTCCAAAAAGAAAAAGGTTTCCGGGCGCTTGTGAAGTGACCATTTCATTTAAGGCATAGTTCTTGTAGGTATATAAAAATTATTAATTATAAATATAGAGTACAACAATAAAAAGATTTAAATAATAAATAAAACGTTTTCTATGTAAAAGAGGTGGTATAATGGGAATTTTAAATGAATTTATGGATTTTTTGAAAGAGTATAATGTTGTTGCACTGGCAGTAGC
>CAYGWL010000039.1:0-8236 GCA_964353575.1 uncultured Methanosarcinales archaeon
GAGCCATTGATATGGATGTGCGACCACAGAGTTATGTTGGATGACAATGTTGAGACAGGAAGGAAGGACTTTGGATGCAGCGGCAGTCCAACGTATCCAAACTGTCTATCTGAAAGAATCAACAACTATGCCTTTGAAGGAGAGCAACTAGTGTGGAAAGCTCTTGTAATGGACAAGAACGGAATAGAGAAGATAGAAGATGTCTATGTTACCGTTGGAGATGTCCAGGGCGTAGGAAACGACATAGAAGTCAACTGTAAGCGTTCAACACAGGGAGAAACAATCCCAGCCAGTTGTAACGCGAGGATTGACGAAGAAGAAGTAGAATGGAACTCAGAAGTCATGGCTTACTATGACTGCATACTGACTGTTGAGACACCAAACAGCATGTACGGCGAATACTGGGTAACAGGAGAAGTAACTGACTTAGATGGTTTGAGCAACACATGGGACGAGAACGAATACTGGTTCTTCAACCCAGAAATTGCATTAGCAATCGAGGGAACTCTAGACTTTGGAGTTGTAAGACCAGGAACAATCTCATACTCACCAACACTATTAGTTGGTAATGCAGCTGACGACAGCTCAGGAGTAATGTTAGACATGTTCATATCAGGAACAGACTTCTACGACCCAAGCAGCTCAGGAGCAAAATGCCCAACAACAAACCAGCTATCACTGACAAGATTCAGATACTACACAGTAAACGGAGCTTACTCAACTGTAGGTAGTGGTATAGTAGATAATGCTGATCTTACACCAGCGAGAAATGTAGATAGCGAAGGATATGTGAATATCCAGTACGCAAACTCATTTTCAACAGGAATGTACGATGAAGCAGAGATACTACAGAGCTCATTAAAGGTAGGACCATACTACTTAGGAAATGTCTTGGCACCTGGTGCAGAATTCGCAATGACCTTCAAGCTTAGCTTGCCAGAGCCATGCAATGGTGACTTCAGTGACGGAAGCATATTCTTCTGGGGAGAAGCCATATAAGTTGGTTGAGAAAAAACATTTTTTTTATTTTTTTTAACTTTTTAAAAAAAGAAGTTGAGAAAGAGAAGAAGCATAGGAATTGAAGAAGAAAATAAGGTTAGTTAGAATTAGTTCTAATTAACCAATAAGAATCATGCTCACAAATTCATATTATCACAAGCATCACAAGTTTACGATTCACGATTAAAATAATTCAGTAAGTTTCTTGTAAAAGGGGGATGGAATTGGCTTATATGTTAATCAGGACAGTGTGCGGAACCAGTGCTATGAAACTGGCTCTGCCAAAGCAGTTTTTTGAGGAAAAAAAGGCAAATGAAAAAGAGAACAGCAACAGCAAAGTTTTTGATTGGAGTCTTGGTTATCATAGCCTTAGCCACTCTTGTTTCTGCTGATGATTATCATTGGGAGTGCCTGCACAAAGGAGAGTCTCTTATAAGATTCCATTGCAACTATGACTGCTGCGTTGTTTGCGTAAAGGACGGCTACTCAAGACTGCCTGCTTACTGCAGTGAGCAGCCATACTGTAGCTGCACTGGAGGCGGAGACCCTGACCTATACCCGCCTGAACTAACAATCAATTCTCCACAAAACGGTTTTGTATCCAGCTCAAGGAGCGTTCCATTTGACTTGCTCGTAAACGAGATATCAACACTTTATATGATTGACAGCCAGAAGGAGAACTATGGCTACATAAAGATATGTGATGACTGCACTGTTTATAAAAAGATAAGAGCTCTTGATGAGGGCTTCCATGTCCTAACTTTGAAAGCTGTTGATAAAGGAGGAAATCCTGCTTACAGGACAACCTCTTTGACCATTGACTCAATAAAGCCAAGGATATCAAAGACCTATCCAAAGAGCGGGGAGTATATCAACACAATATTCACAGCTGAGTATGACGAGGACAACCTTGTTAGCGTAACCCTGCATTACAAGCAAAGCGGCTCAGCAAGCTTTGAGGGTGTAACAAGGTATAATTGCCCAAAGGGAAAGAAGCAGAACTGCAGTTTTGAAGTAAATGGATTGGCTCAAGGAGAGCTGTGGTATTACTTTACTGTAACTGACATCGCAACAAGCGTTGACTCAAAGCAGATAAAGGTATATATTGACACAATAGCCCCAGAGATTTTGGAATATAATGATAGCGAGTATTATTCTGTAAAGGGCGTTAACCTTAACATTGTTGTAAGCGAGGAGGTAACTATTGAATATATTGACTACTCTGACATGAGACCAAAGTATACAAAGCTGTGCTCAAAGTGCACAAGCTTCAGCAAGGCAAAGTCATTCAACGATGGCTTGCACAATGTTACAATAAGGGCAAAGGACTATGCTGGAAACACTGACGAAGTAAGCATAGTATTCATGGTTGACAGCAAGAAACCAAGGATAAAGAGCGTTGAGCCAAAGACAAACAGCTACGCAAACGGAAGCTTCCTTGTAAAGTATGATGAAGAGGATGTCCAGGCAGTTACCCTGATGTATAAAGAGAGCAGCTCAGCAGACTATGTTGCTGAGGTAAGCCATGAATGCCCATCTGGAAAGAACCAGGAGTGCACAATAACAATCAATGGCTTGGAACAGGGAGAGCTGTGGTATTACTTCATTATTGAGGACAGGACGCTAAAGGACGAGTCAAGACAGGTCAAGGTGCTTATTGACACAGTAAAGCCGGAGATAACAATCAACTCGCCAACATCAGGGGTTTTTGATGGAAGCTATCCATTCGATGTAAGCGTTAGCGAGAAGGTCAAGCTTGAATTCATTGACCACAATGCCCTAAGGCCAAGATACACAAGCCTTTGCTCAAGCTGCGATGCATATGCAAGGGCAAAGTACTTCACAACAGGAGGTCACAGCCTGACAATAAGAGCAAGCGACAAGGCTGGAAATTATGACGAGGAAAGCTTTAGCTTTACGATCATATAAAAAAAGATAATCCACTAAAAACTATTGAGAGGTAATGGCAAAATGAAAAAGACAATATTGTTAGTTCTATTATTAGCTGTGCTAGCAGTAAGCTTAGTATCAGCTCAGCAGACAGTTTTCGGAACAATATTCGACATTAATGGTGTGACCCCGGTTCCAGGGGCTTCGGTTAATGTTACAATTAACCACACCGTTAGCTACATGACCACAAGCATGGCTGACGGAAGCTATTCCGTTGATGTAAGCTATGTTGTGGGAGAACACATAGATGTTGAAGCAATAAAGGCAACAAGGGGAACTGCAAGCGCATTAGCTTTGGATGTAGGAACTCAGATAGATGTTATCTTAAAGCCGGCTTGCAGCGATGGCTATGACAATGATGGGGATGGCAAAAAGGATTCAGCTGACTGGGGATGCTACACCGAAGAGGGTGTTTATGTTGCAAGCGATAATAATGAAGCAAACCCTCAGTGCTCAGACGGAATAAACAATGACGCTGACCCTTACATTGATTCAGCAGACCCTGGATGCCACAAGTATTATTCTGGTGGCACACATGAATACAAGCCATATCTTAATGATGAAAACAAGCACCCAGAGTGCTTTGATGGAATAGATAATGACGAGGACTGCTTCACAGACTATCCTTTGGACAGCGGATGCGACAGCATATTTGACAACAAAGAGCTTAACGAGCCGCATTACGGAGATGGCTCAGCATGGGTAAACATTGCAATATGCTCAGAGGACTTTGTGCCAATGATATGGATGTGCGGCAGAGACTGTGGTACGCAAGCATTGACTGAGTCTAATGATGATAAAATCTCTCCAGAGTGCTGGGGAAGAGTTACGGATGACAATGTTGAAACAGGAAGAATATCAACTGGTGGACAGCCACTTGTTGAGAGAATCAACAACTACGCCTTTGAAGGAGAGCAGATACAATGGAAGGTATTGGTGCTTGACAAGAACGGCTTTGAGAAAATCAGAGACGTGTATGTAACAGTTGATGGCAGTATGGAAGCAAACTGCAAGTTAGACCATGTTGTTGAAGAGGGCGAGCATATAAAGGACTGCTACAACGCAATGATTGACGAAGAGGTCTTTGAACTTGCAACAGCATCAAACATGTTCGCAGAATACACATGCACATTCACTGTTGAAACGCCAAACTCAATGTATGGAGAAGCATGGGTAACAGTGGAAGTTGAGGACCTTGACGGAGCGATTGGAGAGATGGATGAGAAGGAATACTGGTACTTCAACCCAGAAATTGCATTGACTGTTGATGGAACTCTTGAATTCGGAACTGTAAGACCAGGAACAGTCTCATACTCACCAACACTATTGGTAGGAAATGCAGCTGATTACGGCTCAGGAGTTTTGCTTGACATGTTCATAAGCGGAACTGACTTTTATGACCCAGCAAACTCAGGAGCAAAATGCCCAACAACAAACCAGCTATCACTGACAAAGCTAAGATACTACGCAGTGAATGGTGCTTACAGTACACAAAATGATCTACAAATTGGTAGAAACAGAGACAATGAGGGATACCTTAACATAGAGTATGGTGACCACTTTGAGAGAGCATTCTACAACGATGCAGAGATGATACAGAGCTCAACAATGCTTGGACCATACTACGCAGGAAACATCCTAAGCCCAGGATCAGAGATGGCAATGACATTCAAGCTAGCTCTGCCAGAGCCATGCAACGGAGACTTCACTGACGGAGATGTATTCTTCTGGGGAGAGGCAATCTAAGAATTTTTTATTTTTTAATCATTTTAATTTTTTGACAAAAAAGAGAGAAGGGAGGTGGTAGGGAAGTGAAAGAAAGTGACATACAGCTCAAAAAATGTGAAAAGTGGAATCTCTTTAGCCAAAAGAGGAATCGTAATACTTGGTGCTCTCACAGCACTTGGCTGCAGCGGGGTTTGCGGTTTACTGCCTCATTCACCAAGACCTGAGCATGAACCGGCATACACTCCAGCAGCACTTGCAAGTTCTACACCCACTCCGGCATACTGTGAGCTTAATCCAGCACTCCTTAATCCAGCACTCAACCGATTCACTCAATTCACTCAAGGATGCACTCAAGAACCAGAATACAGTGCTACACCAACACCAGAGCCAATAGTAGAGATCAGCTTTCTTTGTGATAATGAACCTTCTTGGGAACTTTACCTTAGAACAGACATTCTGGGAAACTATGAAAACTATGGAATAGAAGCAAAGGTCCTGAGAGGTGATAGGCAGCTTAATACTTTCAAAGAAACTGTTCCCAAAAGCGGGGTGCTTTACTACGATTTGACTTATCCTGAAAACTATAATATAGGTGATGTTTTGAATGTTGAAGTTCTTCTTTACGATCCTCAAGGAAATTTTAGCTCAAAGCATATATCACAACTAACCCTGGATGAATTGTGCACGCAACCAGCGCCAACAGCAACACCAAAAATCTGTCCTACTTATGCGGCTTGCGCACCAGCACCAACACCACCAACATGCCCGGTGTGCCCGCCATGCGCTTCACCAACACCAACATCTGAACGTGAGAGACCAACACCAACACCCGTGGCTACTGAAACAGCAAGCAGGGATCGAACGGATGAACAACTACCACCTACTGATGACCCAAGACCTGAACCAGGGGAAACACCTGGAGGAAACGCACCGGAAAGATAGAAGTTGGATTTAAAGTAAAAAAAATAAAAAAAAGGTAAAAAAATGAGAAAAAAAACAGCATCAGCAATTGTTTTTGTCATGCTATTTGTAATGCTCGCTACTTTAGTATATGCTTATCCAGTTACCTTTAAGCTGACTTCAAGCGTTGGAAACTTCCACACAGATGTCTACAAGTGCACTGGCCAAAGCTGTAGTTCATACACACCAGCTACATCATATGCTTCCTCATTCGGAAACCCTACACAATATGTAATAACTGGTTCAGGCAAGCAATACTTTGCAGAGTTTGACTACAAGAACTGCTACCTTGGACAGGTATGGAGGGTGAACACAACTGCCGCAACAGGAAATGGTCCTTGGGAGTATGACATCAATCTTGCTAAGGGAATAAATTGTCAGGCATCCTTGTCTTACATGACTGCATCAAGCTATGTTGCTGGTGTTGGAGACACTATAACATTTTCAGCTTCCATGAACAGTGGATTCAGTTTTGGCGCTGGCAAACCAATTCCGCCAGCAAGCTTAATATTTCCTTATTATTCATCACATGTTGACACATTCTTTTATGTAAACAGCAGCTTAAAAGACGAAAAAGCCCTTGACATTGCCTGGGGCACTGATGGAAATGTTGCGTATAATTACACCTTCAATGAGCCAGGTGTTTACGAGGTTTCAATTGACACAAAGATGGATGATGAGTGCAAGTGCCTTAACAGCACTTGGGGACACAAGAAGGTGGTAATAGTAGTCACATCAGAATGCACTCCAGGGGACAATGAATCAAGGGAGTGCGGCATGTGCGGCAATCAGGAAAAAATCTGCCATCCAGACGGCACATGGGGAGAATGGAGCGCCTGTAGTGACCAGGGAGTGTGCAGCCCATTGAGCAATGAAAGCAAGAACTGCGGAGACTGTGGAAATCAGAAAAGAACATGCACACAAGAATGCACATGGGGAGCCTGGGGAAGCTGCACTGGTGAAGGAACATGCACACCAGGAGATCTAATTTTTGAAGATTGCGGAAATTGCGGGGAGAAGGTAAAGACTTGTTCAGGACTATGTATTTGGGGTAATTGGTCATCATGCTATGGAGAAGGAGTTTGCACTCCAGGGGAAATAGAGAATAGGAGCTGCGGCTTTAGTGATGATGGCGAGTGCAGTTATGGAAACCAGCTAAAGACCTGCAATGAGAACTGCTACTGGAGCCAGTTCCAGAATTGCGAAGGAGCAATTTATCCAGCTCCAGAGATATGTGATGATAAAGATAATGATTGTGATAATGAAACAGATGAGGATTTGAGCGATGTTTGCGGAACAGGGCAGTGCTTAGGAACAAAAATATGCACAGCTGGCGTGTGGTCAGAGTGCTCAAGCTTTGAAAATGATTGCGGTGTGTGCGCAATGTGCGATGAATCTGGTGCGTGCACGGTTTATGATGGAACACAGGATGATGAATGCTCAGATACTTTATGCCCTGACTCATGCTTCTTAATCCCGGATAACAATTCCATGACACTGGACTTTGCTAATGATGTGCCAAATGAATGCACATCAATATTCACTTGCTCACATTACGGCTGCAGCTATGGTCATGAATGCGATGTATTGAACTGTAATGCTGACTGCGATGATACCCATGCTTGTGAAAATAAGTGTGTGAGTGGATTATATTACCATAATGGAAACTGTTTATTAGACTGCACATGTGATTATGACCTGCAGAATTGCAACTTGCTTAATGGCTGGTATAACACTACAACAACTCACTGGGTTGATATAGACCAGTGCAATGAAAAGGAAGAAAAAGAACAAAAATACAGGGTGTATAGCTGTGATATAAATGATGGATGCGTTTATTTGGAAACAGATACCAAATGGGTTGCTACAGGAAACACAGGATATAAGACAGGTTCCTGTGATGATGGATTATTCTGCACACTAAATGATGAATGCACACAAGGTGTTTGCGGAGGAGCACCAAAGAATTGTTCTGAGAGTCCTGAGGACATTAGCTGTACGCAGGATTTTTGCGATGAATTAAATGATATGTGCATAAACCTTCCAGATGATGATTTCTGCGATAATGGATTATATTGCGATGGAGAAGAGACATGTGACCCTGAGAATGACTGTGAATATGGAACACCTGTAAGCTGCTCTGATGGAGTAAGCTGCACAGATGATTCATGCAGTGAAGCTACAGACAGCTGCAGTCATACAACAAATGACGGATTGTGCCCAGTAGACACCATCTGCGCTGATAATTACTGCGATGCTGCCTTGAACTGCCAGGTAAATTACGAGCCAGGCACAAGCTTATGCAGGGCTTCAGCAGGAGTATGCGATGCTCCGGAATACTGCACCGGTTATGAAGATGACTGCCCAACAGATGTTCATGAAACACCAGGAACAGACTGCGGTTTGTGCGCTGAATGCGATGCTTTGGGAAATTGTGTTTATGATGAAAGCCAGGACAGCGAGTGCCCTGACACAATATGCCCGAATGACTGTGATATAGACTGCAATCTGGTAACATGGGACTCTGCTGATAATGTTTCTAATGAATGCACAGCAATAAACACGTGCTCACAAAATGAATGCAGCTACAGCCATGAAT
>CAYGWL010000040.1:0-7456 GCA_964353575.1 uncultured Methanosarcinales archaeon
CACATTCCTGCAGCAACGGTTGTTCCAGAGTCTCTGACAGCAAACCTTGAAAGCTGCGGAATGTCCTTCTGCCTCTCTATAACCAATGGATGGGTTGGCTTGATCTGCACAACAGCAGCGTCTCCATTCTTTATGAAATCAGGGTTCTCCTGAAGCGTTTCTCCAGTAGCGGGGTTGAGCTTCTTGAGTATCTTTGTCACCTGGCATGCTATCTGCGCTGTGTGTATGTGGAAAACCGGTGTGTAGCCAACTGTGATAACAGTCGGGTGGTTCAACACAACTATGTGCGCTGTGAACTCTGATGCAACTGTGGGGACATTGTCTGCGTGTCCAAGCACGTCGCCTCTTGTAATATCCTTCTTTCCTATTCCTCTGACATTAAAGCCCACATTGTCGCCTGGTTCTGCCTTCTGCATCTGCTCGTGGTGCATCTCTATGGTCTTTACTTCTCCAGTAACTCCCTTTCCTTCCCTTGCAGGAACTACCACTACCTTGTCACCAACCTTCATAACCCCTGTTTCAATCCTGCCAACAGGCACAACGCCTATTCCAGTGATGTTGTAAACATCCTGTATTGGAAGCCTTAATGGCAGCTGTGTTGGCTTTTCAGGCGCGTTAAGGTTGTTGATTGCCTCTATGAGTATGGGTCCCTTGAACCAGGGCATCTTGTCTGTTCTCTTGAAAACATTGTCACCAGGATAGGATGCCATTGCCACAAACTGAATCTTTTCCGGGTTGTATCCAACAATCTTCAATAGTGTGCTCACTTCTTTCTTAACCTCTTCAAAGCGAGCTTCCTCGTATTTGGCCATGTCCATCTTGTTGATTCCAACTATGAGCTGGTCAACACCAAGTGTCCTTGCCAGGAAAACATGCTCCTTTGTCTGCGCCTGGACACCTTCACCTTTGTTGGCAGAAACCACAAGAACACCGGCATCTGCCTGGCTTGCGCCTGTAATCATGTTCTTGACAAAGTCCCTGTGTCCAGGGGCATCAATTATTGTAAAATAGTATTTTTCTGTCTCAAACTTCTTGTGAGCCAGGTCTATTGTAAGTCCTCTTTCCTGCTCTTCCTTGAGGTTGTCCATGACGAAGGCGAACTCAAATCCGCTCTTTCCTAGTTCTTTTGCCTTTTCCCTGAGCTTCCTCATTGCCTGCTCGTCAACAGTGCCTGCATCATACAGCAACCTGCCTACAGTTGTTGACTTACCGTGATCAACATGTCCTATGAATACAAGGTTTATGTGTATTTTTTCTTTTGCCATCTTATTTTGACCTCCACATCTCGATTTTGCTTAAAAATGACTTGTAACTTGGGATTTTGAGCATATTTATAAATTTTGTGGTTTTTACTCACAGCGCGACTTGTTACCTTTTTTTAGCATAAATCAAAAATGAGCACAAAACAAACCAAAAGTTTTATAAATGAAAACATTAATATTGAGATTAATACTGAGAATAATCAAGATACAATAAAGTCAAAAGAGGTGTCGTGATGAAAAACAAAAAGGGTGCCTTAGAGCTTTCTATTAATGCTGTTGTTGTTATTATTATAGCAATTGTTATGCTTGGATTGGCGCTGACATTCATAAGAAGCATTTTTGGAGGAGTTATAGAACAGTTTGAGACTGTAAGCGACGAGGTTCAGAAGCAGATGGAAGAAACCTTAAGGGCTTCAACAAAAAAGGCTACTTTAAGCACAACTTCTCTGGACATGAAACCGGGTGACAGCAAGAAAATATATTTGGGCATAAACAATTATTTAGCAGCTGATGTACCATTTTGTATAACCTGCCCCAACTGCAAAGAATCAACTTGTGGTAGTGGTAGAACCCTTACCTGCACTGCTTATGAAGTCGGTGAAACTGAGTGCGAAAGTGCAGTAAGTATAACTAACCCAGATCAGAAAACGGTTTTGAGAGGAAAGATTGATGTGATACCAATCACAATAAAAGTTAAGTCCAACGCTCCTTCAGACACTTATCTAATACCTATAGAAGTCTATGGTGAAGATCCAGACGATAGAGATTCAAAGATTGAAGAAGTCATCGACCTTTACGTTAACGTAGGATAAAAAAAAGAGGTGGAAAACATGCCCAAGAAAAAACTCACGCATGAAGAAGAATTTGATATACTCAAGCTTGTGCTTGACAAGTTTCTCTGGCTGGGATTCGGCATAATGGCATTTGGACTCTTCCAGATGTTCATGGGTTCAACGCTGACTGGATTCTACATAATGATTCCAGGAGCAGTTGTTCTGCTGATATTCCTGGCAATACTCATAAGAGAGTATGAGATAAAGCGATAGAAAGAAGATATTGTAAAAATGGTTAAGAAGAAGATTTTGTTTTTAGTATTATTAACATTATTAATAGCATGTTTATTCTTAATCAGCGGATGCTTTGAGAAAAAGGAGTGCAAGGCAAGCATTGACTGCCCAGCAAAGGAATGCAAAACAGCGCAGTGCACACAAGGAAAATGTGTATATAACACAGTGCCCAACTGCTGCGGAAACAGGAAGTGCGAATCAAGCGTTGGAGAGAACAAGTGCAGCTGCGTCACTGACTGCGGAAACTGCTCAGGAAAGGCAGAATATACAGACCCTGCAACCAATAAAGTAAAAGAAACAAAATATCTGAGCTATACTTGCACATTACGGAATGACTGTGTTCTGGATTCGGAGAGAAAAACAGAGCAGTTCTTCAAAGAGAAGGTCTTCACCTACTTCACAATTGGCATCACCTCAAGCTTTGAGCAGCCATTTGATGTCACAAAATCACCAATGGTGATAAAGTTTGATTTAGAAGACGTTGATGAAAAACTTGTGTTTCCTATAAAATTCACAGCAATAAAGGTTTTGGACAGGCAGAGCAAGGTGCTGGGAGAAACTGAAGACATGGACAAAGAGCTTAACAAGGTTGGTGATTCATTTGAGCAAGAGCTGAGCCTTCCTTATGGAACAGATGTCTTAGAGGAAGAGAAGTATGTTACAGTAAGGATAAACTATGAGTATGCTATACTTGAGAAAACAGGCACAGATGACGAAGGAGAGCCAATATACGCTCCAAGCGATACAAAAAGAGACAGCTATGAATACCAATTCAGCAACAAACTAATATTTGTCAACTCGCAGGCAAAATAACAAAATGAAAAAAGGCATGGAACTGAGCATGAACTTCATCGTGGTCTTTATCATATCAATAGTAATCCTCTTTTTCGGAATAAAATTTGTTTATGACATAATGAACCAGGGCGGAATTATAAATGAGGTTCTGACTGCACAAGTTAATAATGAGCTTGAAAACCTTGCAAGCCAGGGAAAAAGGATATCAATAGCATTCAACAGCGGAACAATTTCTCCTGGAGAACACCAAATCTTTGGATTAGGGATATTGAACATGGATGCAACACACAAATACTTTGCAATAGGCTTTAAGCCAGGACCAGCATATGACAACGATAACAATTTGATTGAACCCAACCCACTACAATTGCCTCCTGACAAGAAGATGACCATCGAGCTTGATGAGTTAGAGAAGGTAGCTATATTGGTAAAGGTTCCTCGTGGAACAAAGCCAGGAAATTACATAGTCAATGTTTATGTTTGCAATAGCGACAGTACAAATGGGGAATATGATGGTGTGTGCGGTGAGGGTTCTGATGAAAATTTTTACGACAAAGAAAATCCTGTAAGAAAGATTTATGTTGAGGTTCCTTAAAGATATAATTAATCCTATCACCTAAAAATAAAATGAGGAAAGGTATCGAGTTAAGCATTAACTTCATCGTGGTCTTTATCATATCGATAGTAATCCTCTTCTTCGGAATAAAACTTATCCATAACATAATATGTGAAGGTGAAAAGATAGAGCTTATTATAACTCAAAGGATTGATGACGAGCTTGGTAAGCTTGCAATGCAGGAACAAAGGATATCAATAGCATTCAACAGCGAAACAATATCCCCTGGAAATCACCATGTATTTGGGTTGGGGGTGTTGAACATAGATGCAACACGCAAATACTTTGCAATAGGTGTTGAACCAGGACCAGCTTATGATATGGACAACAATGAAATTGTAAATCCAGAGCTACAGTTTCTTTATGACAAAAAGGCAACCATCGCTCTTGATGAATTGAAGAAGATACCAATAGGAGTAAAAGTGCCGTCTGGAACAAAGCCAGGAACATACACAGTTAATGTTTATGTGTGCCATGATGAAACGGAAATAAACACTTGCACAAAAGACTTGGACAACTATTATGATGAATACCATCCTACAAGAAATATTCATATTGAGGTTTCTTCAAGTGGTTCTGCTAGAAATTTCATCTGCGCCGTCTCTTAACCCAATCCTTTTACCAATTCTCTCAACACATCCCCTGGTTTCTTTGCCTCAACAACAGCATTGGCAACAAGGATTCCTTTTGCTCCGAGTTCAATTGCTTTTTTAACATCTTCCCTTGTGTGTATTCCTGCACCGCACAGAACATGGATTTTGCTGTCAATCCTTTTAACTGCCTCAACGCTGTCTTTTATTATGCCTGGCTCTGCCTGTGAAACGGAAATATCTCCTCCAATAAGCTGTGGGGGTTCTATTGCAATGAAATCCGGCTTAAATCCAGCCATGAGCTCTGTCTCATCCGGCTTTCTGGCGCACACAACAGAATAAAGTTGCAATTTATTGCAGATTTTTATTATTTCCTCAATGACCTCTGGCTTGAGCCTTTTCTCAGAATGATTTATCAAGGTGCCGACTGCTCCTGCCTCTTTTATGGACTGGGGCAGTATGGAACCAGTGTTCTTGCCATAGTCAATGCTGTCAATGTGCTGGGCAATAACTGGAGTGCTCACTGCCCTTGCAATAAGGCGTATGTCAGCTGCCTGGACAGCGCACACTGCCCTGTATTTCTCGCATATCCTGGCAAGCTTCAATGCCTTTTCACCAGTGCCTTTCTCATATGCCTTGAAGTTGACTATGATAACAGGCGTTTTTATGTCCATGGCTCAAATCAGTGATATTTATTATTAATAAAGCTATTGGTTTTTAACATTGCAAACAACCAGCGCCAAACAACCAAAAGTTTTATAAATGAAAACACCAATTTAGATTAATTGTTATCAATCCAACCAAAAGAGGTGTCATGATGAAAAACAAAAAAGGTGCCATGGAGCTTTCTATAAATTCCATTGTTATCATTATAATAGCAATAGTCATGCTTGGAATAGCATTGATTTTTATTAAAACAATCTTTGAAAAATTACCAATACCGGAAGTTCCTGATGTAATAAGTACGCAGCTGGAAGCCATGTTAGACGAAAACCCGGTTGCTGTACTTCCAGGTGATTTAGAATTGAAAGCAGGCAGTAAGAACGAAAAGATATATTTAGGTATTAATAACCTTTTATCAAAAAGTGTGAAGTTTTGTATAGCCTGCCCAAATTGTGGCGAACCAGCTTGGTGTGCGGATGGTAATGAAGAACCAAGAGAGTGCTCTGCCATGGGAGTGGAAGCAACAAGTTCCAACTGCAAGGCGGTAATAGAAGTAGGTACTTTTGGCTCAATAACTGTTAACGCAGGAGAAAAGGAGGTTAAAATACCCCTCAAAGTAACGGTTAAACCAAATGCTGCTAAAAACACTTACCTAATACCCATACATGTCTATGGCTCAGATGGCGAATCATCAATTGAGGAAGTCATAGATTATTATGTAACCGTAACATAGCCTTAGCACAAAATCGTGCTTGACGATTTAAGAGTTTTATATACGTATCCACTTTAAAATAGAAAGTTTTAAATATTTGTTCACAAATGTATTCTATTAAAGGTTTTAGATGTGGCTATAGAAGGAGGTTTTTAAAATGGCAAGTATTCTTTCCCGCATAAAGTCAAGTTTTGGAGGAATTTTCAGTCGTGAAGAAAAAGAGCTCATGAACGAGCCGAGCAAGGATTATGTTGAGCTTGAAACAAGTGTTGCCGATGAAAAAGGAAAAGTTGTTGTAAGGCCATTCACCATAGAAGACTTTGCAGACATAAAGGACATTCTCAACTCCCTGCGTGAGGGTTCAACAATAGGGCTCATCAACATAAAGCCCTTGAAGGACAAGGATGTTATAGAGCTCAAAAGAGCTATAAACAAGCTCAAGAAGACCACTGACGCAATTGAAGGCGATATAGCTGGATTCGGTGATGACTACATTGTTGTTACTCCAAGCTTTGCAAAGATACACAGGCACAAGTCAGTTGCTCCTCCGCAGCCAGGCGGCGTTAGGGGAGAAGAAGAGGAATTTTAAGATTTTTCTTTTAAATATTTTAATTTAGTGTAAATTAAACTTGTAAAGCGTACACTCAGTCCAGCCGAGGTTCAGCTACGCTGAACTCATATTCTCCTCCCTTAACTCTTTAAAGGGAGGAGAATATGACCCTTGCCAAAGCAAGGGCTCGGTTGGACATGAAGTACACTTAGAAACTTTACATAACATTTAGCCAATCTTTAATTATATGCTGAGCTCCTCATCAATCTTTCTTGCCATGTCCTTAAGGTCATCGCATGTGCGCTTTATGTCCTTCTCAACCTCTTCTATGAGGCTTGTCAAGTTCTCAACCCTCAGCAGGTATTTGTTTCCCTCATGAATAACAAGCCCTGCATTCAGAAGGTTGTTTATGTGGTGTATGACCGTTCCCCTTGAAAGATTTAATCTGTAAGCAAGCTCATCACTGGTAACAGGCTTATTCGCCTTGCTGTTCTTTATGAGCTCAACAAATATACGGAAGCAGGACTTGTCCCTGTCTCTTATGCCGAACAAGCCAAGGCTGCTTCCAAGCCACTGCAGCTGCTCATTAATGCTTGGCTTGGCTGGCTTCCTGTAACTGATTATGGTGATCTTGTGATGAGAAACTATCATAATTCTAAGCTATATAATAACAAATATATAAATCTTTGCCGAAAGGTTTAAATATAAGTTAGTTTATCTAAAATTAAACAAGTTGATTTTAAGTCAACAAAGGGTGTGGTTTGGAAAAGGCAGAAAAAAAACAAAAACAAGAAGTGCGGCAAGAATGAGCAGTAAAAAAATGGAAGAAGGAAAAGGAAAGGAAACAAAGAAGGAAAAAGAAAACGAAAAAAAAGAAACACATGAAGAAGAGAAAATAAAACAACTAACACAAGACATAAATGAACTCACAGAAACGCTAAAGAGGCTCCAGGCAGAGTTTGAAAACTATAAGAAAAGGGCTGAAAAGGAAAGGGCAGACTACAAGGACTATGCTGAAGCAGAGTTTGTTAAAAGGCTTTTGCCTGTGCTGGACAGCTTCGAGCTTGCAATCAAGAGCAATGCAAATGATGCTGAACAACTGAAAAAGGGCATTGAGGCAATATATGCACAGCTTCACTCAACACTCAGCCATGCCGGACTAAAGCCAATCAAGGCAGATGGAGAAAGGTTTGACGCATCC
>CAYGWL010000041.1:0-3240 GCA_964353575.1 uncultured Methanosarcinales archaeon
GGGGAGGAGAAAGGAAGTCGGACGCAGTTCGACCGCAGGGCTTTGAGACATTTTCAAAGGTGCCGCATTATTACGCAAGATTTAAATAATATAATGGCTTACCATAATTTAAGGGGGTTGTATAAAAATGGTTTTCTCAAAAAGATTTCCAAAAGTAAACAAGAAAGGATTCACAGATTGGCTGGAGATAAACCTCACTGATGCTGAAGAGAAGATAGAGGAGCAGCGCGCAAGAGAGGAGAACATAAAGCTTATGGAGGAGTGTATAGAGGACGCAAAGAGGGTTGTGCAGGAAAAGGGCTTAAAGAGATATCAGACAGACCTCATAAGCATAGCAATAGCGCTCTTTGACAAGAGGGCTAGCCACTCCATTTACTGGAAAGAGAGAAGGGCTAAGGAAAAGTTCCAAGAGCAAAAATGAAAGTGTGCCAATTCGGTCCAGGCTGCTTTGGTTGCTGCGGGGATGATTTCAAAGAAAAGAAAGAGATTATAAAAGACATACAAGAAAACATAATACACTTTGGCATGTGCAATGACAAAGAAGCCTTCATGAGGAGGCCGCCTTATTACAAGCCCTCAGGGATTTGTGGAAACATTGGCTTTGTAAATGGAAAGATAGGATGCTTAGTTTACCCTAAAAAACAAGATAAAGATATGAGAAAGGGCTACTGCGATGACTGCTTTGAATGCAAAACCCTTAAAGAATTCAAATTATGGAACGAAGAAAGGCAAAAAGCTTTTCTGAGGTTTCTGGAGAAAAAAGAACTTGACTTCTATGACTTCTCAATAAACATGGAGAATGGGAAGCTTCTTGAGGAGTTTAATGGTTCAGATTCTTGGAGGCGTCATTGAAATCAGTGACGCAAAGAACATCAAGGCAAACACAAAGCTGAAGCTTATGCCCCAGTTCATGTCAAGCCTACCTGACATGGTGTAGATAAAACAAACAAGAAACCCCACTATGCCTGTGAGCATAAATGTCCCTGGAAGAGGCACAACCATGCGCTTCCTTACATCCTCAGAAACAACCTTTTTGTGTTGTTTTAACCTCTTAAGAACATTCCCAACTCCTTCATTCATGAAAACCACCTCTTTTGATAAAGCAATTGCTGTTTTCTGCTATTTATTTCCAGATTTATAAATCTTTCCCTGTCAGCAACCACTGCAATATCATCTAACCTAGAAGTGCTACAAAATCCCCAACATAATGTGTTATGATTATAACAAGGATTGCGATAACAAGGTGCTCTATCACTGTTCTATAAGGTCTTACCTTCTGTTGTTTAGAAATATAAAAGCTAAGCAGAACTATTAAGGATAAGCCCCATATCACACTGATAATTATTGCAGTAGAAAGCGAAAATAGCAAAATCGGAACTATAAATGTCAGTGCAAAAATAAACTTAGACAAGAAAGTAGCCAATGTTGACAACCAGATCTCACTTTGAGTGTGTTTGGTCTCAGATTCCTCAGACATGTGGATTCCCAAGGCGTCTGAGAGGGCATCAGCTATTGCTATCACAAGCACACCGCCAAGGATTACCTGCTTTGAGTGCGTGCTTGAATCTAAACCAACAATAAGACCTAAAGTGGTTATGATTCCAGATGTCAATCCAAAGCTAAAACCCTTTCTTATTGAAAAACGCATAGATTTTCCTGATTTATGAAACTTACTTAAATAGTTTTTGTAGTGCATAGGCAATCTAAAAGAACAAAGTAATTAATACTGACAAGATAATCATGTTACCAAAATCTGCTATAGATGTTGTTATTGGGATTAAGAAATTGTTTGGGTCTTCATTTTTCTTGTAAAAATATATTCCAGCAAGCACTGCTATTAAAAATAAAATAAGTACAAGCAACACGACATCAATAATATTAATAAAGAAAATTTTAGAAACTATATCTGCGCTCAGGGCGTAACCTGAAAATTTAGAAATCACCAGAGCCACGCTTAAACTAATGACTGTTGTTAACAAAGATACCATTAAAATCTGCACAAACAATTTTCTCAATTCCTTGTTCACCAACCAGTTTCTTCCAACCCTGTTCTCAAGCAGCATTGTTGAAAATCTTGATGAAATTATGGTGCCGCAGTCACCTATCATGTCATTCAAAGTTGGCACTATTATGATCAAGGGCATGATTGAGATGAAGACCATCTTAATCTGCTCAAGAGCCAAACCGCCCACTGAGCTGATTATGGATGCGAAGAGAAGGATTTTTACGCTTTCCTTTATTATTGTCCTGGGAACATTTGCATGAGGTCCATATTCCTTAACATAAAATAATGTTTTTCTGGAGATCTTATGCTTCTTATGAATTTTATGAATTAAGGGATGATATATCTTTTTCTTAATTGTTCTTAATTTTTCCAAGTCTATTTTGATGGTCTTCATATCAACACCAATGCTATCAGCAATGACAAAACACTCGTTATATCACCTGTTGAGGTTATGAAAGGACCCATTATGTTGTTTGGGTCATGCCCTTTTCTGAATAAAAAGAATGTGGCAAATAGCGTTAGCGGAATCTCTATTGTGTTTGCAATTGCCCCTGCAATCAAAGGTATTAGGATTATCCTTAATGTAATTTCTTGCAAGATGAAATAGTTAAACAGGAATGCAATAAGACCCAAGATAAAGGATACGAACAGAGCCAGGAAAAATGATGCAACAAGATTGCCCCTTATTGTCTTTGTCCTTAATTTATCAGGTTTAACTACGCCCAAAAACAAGCCAGAGCTCAGCCTTGAGGCAAAAGAGCCGCTGATGTTGCCTCTCATCTCCAGGAAACCAGGAAGTATGATAAGCATACCTGGAATAAGGAGAAGCTTGTCAGTGTAAACAGCCAGGATTGTTCCGGCAATAAGTCCTCCAACTACGGAAACAATCTGGGATGAGAATATCTCCCTGAAGTTGCTGTCAAAGATATCCATAATTACACAGTTTATTTTCTGATTCATATACTTTTCGGAAAAGATGGCAGCCCAACAGAAAATTATTTATACCAATAAAACAAATCTCTGGTTTTAAGAGGTGATAATCATGGTTAGGGTTGCTATCAATGGTTTTGGAAGAATAGGAAGGATGATTCTTCGTGCGGGAATAAACACCCGCGGGGTAGATTTCGTTGCAATAAATCGTCTACTGCTGAAGAAGACTGGCCTTGTTTTCGGAGGGCCCTAAATGACGCTCGAAGCCGCTTTCATATTCTTCGATTTCGACCTCCAGGGTCACC
>CAYGWL010000042.1:0-1526 GCA_964353575.1 uncultured Methanosarcinales archaeon
TGCACTATGGGAGTGAAGAGGCAATGATTCGCGTAGAAAACACCCAAAATACAAATATGAAAAATATAACACTAAAATTCAAGTCTGCGTTTTTCAGCGGTGAGAAAGAGCTTTCTTTAGAGCCCTTTGAGTATGAATATATTAGTTTTAATGTAGATGCAAGCAAGACAAAAAGACTTGTTGCGGGACCATATGTTGTGACGGCTGAAGTTCTGCTGGATGGCGCCAAGTCAGAAGTTGAGGGAGTAATAAATTATCTTGAAAAGCAGAATACTTCAATAACAAAAATAACAAGCGGGCTTTTGGTCAGGACACTTGAGATAGAAAAGAAAAATGAGGGAAATACGAATGTTGCTGACAGAATAGAAGTAAGAAAGAATATTTTTACAAGATTGTTTACAACGCATTCTCTTGAGCCGTTGAGCACGGAAAGAAAAGGAGTATTTGTTTATTATACATGGGAAAAAGATTTGAAGCCTGCTGATTCGTGGACTGTCAGCGTGACTACTAATTACACCCTGCCATTTATTTTTATTATCCTCATCGCATTTGCAGCACTTATGGTTTATATTTATTCAAGGACAAGCGTTGTTTTGAGCAAGAGAGTTTCGTTTGTGAGGACAAAGAATGACAAGTTTGCATTGAAAGTCAGAATACATCTGAAAGCAAGAAAGCTGGTTGAAAATGTGCAGATTAGCGACATAGTTCCCATGGCAATGAAGCTTTATGAAAAAGCAGGATTGCCTCATAGAGTGGATCGTTCAACAAGAAGAATCGGCTGGAATGTGGAGAGATTGAATGCAGGCGAGGAGAGAATATTCTCGTATATTATTTACTCTGAGACAATCAAGCCTATCGGCAAGTTTGAGCTTCCCCGCGCAATGGCGAGCTTTAACAAGGATGGGAAGCAGGAAGCTGTGAGCTCAAACAAGACTTTTTTTATGGCTGAGACTCATGCGAGATATTAACCAGTTAACTTCTTAAAGACTTCAAATGCTCTTGACCCAATAGTTTTAACATCGAGAGAGATATCCTGGCTTGAGAGTTCTTCTTTTGACACCCATCTAAAATCCTCTGCCTCAGATTTGTTCAGAATGAAGTTCTCAGGATTCTTTGCCTTGCAGGTGTAGAAAAAGCAACAGTGGTCGTGGTCCTTGACAGTGTGCACATTGACATGGAAGGGATTTGCAAGTACTTTCTTGCAGTTCGCACCTGGCAGAAGATTCACCTCGCTTAATATCTCCACATCGAGATTCACTTCTTCTCTCGCTTCCCTAAAAAGAGCTTCGTCAGGAGTCTCATCCTTCTCTATATGCCCTCCAACAGGAAGCCACATGTTAAGTTTTTTATGGTGAATAAGAAGAAGCTTATTGTTATGGAATATATAAGCACTAACAACCAAATCAGTTTTCATTCAGATTTCTAAGAAATAAAGGATATAAACTTATCTTAAAAACCTTTAAATACAATCTGAAATTCGAAGTTGTATCCCCTCGTGGCTTAATGGTTAAAGCGTCTGGCTGTAG
>CAYGWL010000043.1:0-7431 GCA_964353575.1 uncultured Methanosarcinales archaeon
TCGGTTTTGTGAAGTGTTGAGAAAGCGCAAAGCGTTTTCTGACATCCTAAGAAATGCTTTGCATTTCTTGGACACCAAAACTCTTTCAGGAGTTTTTAGTGTGCCAGAAATCACCTTGTGATTTCTCAGCACAAAACAGAAGCTGCGAACGTAGTGAGCTTGTTTCGGTTTTTTTTTAAGGTTGTTTTTGATTACACAAATCTTTAAATAACATCTCTTGTGTTAATTCTGTAACGGTATGTCTGAAGAAAAAGAATGCCTTGAGGCAGTGTCGCCTGTTGATGGCCGATACCGTGAATATTTGAAAGAGCTAAGTCAATACTTCTCTGAATCAGCTTTGTTCAAGTACAGAACCAGAATAATAATTGAATACTTTATTGAGCTTTCTGATAAAAAACTCATACGTAAGCTGTCTGAGGCAGAAGTCAAGGGTTTAAGAAGCATATACAAAGAGTTTAACACTGATAGCGCACTGAGGATAAAGGAGATAGAGAAAACAACCAGCCATGATATAAAGGCTGTTGAATGCTTCATATTGGAGAAACTGCCAGAATCCCTTAAAGACCTTAAAGAGATGGTTTATTTTGGTCTTACATCAGCAGATGTGGACGAATCATCATACGGCCTTATGATTAAAGAGTTCTTGGATGATGTTTATTATGAAAACACCAAGAGTTTGTTGAAGAAGTTGCTGGAAATGGCTGAGGAATACAAAGGGCTTCCCATGCTTTCAAGAACCCATGGACAGCCTGCGTCTCCAACCACGCTTGGCAAGGAGATAGCTGTTTTCATGGAGCGCCTGAGAAATGAGATGGTTTCTTTAAAGAACCTTAAAATCCATGGGAAATTAAATGGGGCTGTTGGAAATTACAATGCCCATTCTGCTGCTTTTCCAGAATTTGACTGGATAAGTTTTAGTGAGGCATTCCTGAAAAGGCTTGGCTTGGAGCCAAGCACAATAACAACTCAGATAGAACCCCATGACTCCCTTGCTGCAATCTTACACAGCATCACAAGAATAAATAATATCACTATAAACTTGGACAGGGACTTCTGGCACTATATCAGCAATGATTGCTTAATACAAAAAACAATTAAGCAAGAAGTTGGAAGCTCTGTCATGCCTCACAAGGTCAATCCAATAGATTTTGAGAACAGCGAGGGAAATCTTGGAGTGGCAAATGCCTTGTTCAACCACTTTGCTGATAAACTTACCATTTCAAGATTGCAGAGGGACTTGAGCGACAAAACAGCCATGAGAAATATTGGCGTTGGCTTTGCGCACTCAATACTAGCTTACAAAAACACGCTTAAGGGTTTGAACAAGGTAAGCGCCAATAAAGAGCGGCTAAGGCAGGAATTGGACCAGCATCCAGAAGTGCTTTCAGAGGCAATACAGACAGTCCTGAGGAAAGAGGGAGTCAGGGATTCCTATGAAAAACTCAAAGAGCTCACTCGGGGAGAAAACATGGATATTAAAAAAATCCAGGATTTTGTTAATAATTTGGATGTTAGTTATAGAACAAGAAAACAATTGTTAGAATTAAAGCCGGAAAATTATATTGGAAAGGCGCTTGAGCTTACAGAAATAGCAATAAGGAGGTGTGAAAAATTTCTGGAATCATAGTTGTTGGAAGCCAATGGGGCGATGAAGGAAAAGGAAAGATAGTTGACTTATTATCAGAAAACGCTGATGGAGTTGTGAGGTTTCAGGGAGGAAACAACGCAGGGCACACACTGGTTCATGATGGAGAGACATTCAAGCTCCATCTCATGCCATCGGGGATCCTGCACAAAAAGAAGCTTTTTATTGCAGCAGGAGTTATTATTAATCCTGCAGTGCTGTTGGAGGAAATATCCTCTCTGAAAAGCAGGGGATTTGAGCCAGACCTTTTGATAAGCGAGAAGGCTCATGTGATATTCCCCTTTCACATAACCCAGGACGGTTTGTCTGACAAGGCGCAGGGAAATCTGGCTGCTGGCTCAACAAACAGGGGAATAGCTCCTACTTATTCTGACAAAACTGCCAGGTTCGGAATAAGGATGATTGACCTCACAGAGCCTGAAATGCTAAGGGAAAAGCTTGAGCAGCTTGTAAGCATGAAAAACAAGATTTTCAAGCATGTCTACGGCTATGAAGAGGAAATAGATTTTGAGCAGACACTCAAGCAGTACCTTGAATACGGAGAAAAACTGAAGGATAAAATAGGTAATGTTTCCTTGATGGTTAACAAATACCTTGATGAGGGAAAGACAATATTGTTTGAAGGCGCCCAGGGAACCCTGCTTTGTGTTGACCATGGAGTTTATCCGCACACAACCAGCTCAAACCCAATAGCAGGAGCTGCATGCGTTGGCACAGGCATAGGCCCCACAAGGATTAGCAGAATAATTGGTGTATCAAAGGCATACACAACAAGGGTTGGCAAGAGCCCCTTTACTTCTGAAATCATTGGAAGCGTTGCAGATGAGATAAGGGAGAAGGGAAATGAATACGGGACAACAACAGGCAGGCCAAGAAGAGTAGGATGGCTTGACCTTGTTACTTTGAGATATGCAAAAATGATAAATGGTTTTACAGAGCTGGCATTGACCAAGATTGATGTTTTAAGCGGGCTTAAAAAAGTAAAGGTCTGCACGCACTACACACACAAAGGCAAGGTCATTGAACACCATCCAGCCAGCTTAAGTGTTTTCAGGGAATGCAAGCCGGTTTACAAAGATTTTGACGGCTTTGAGATTGACACTGGAATAAAGAATTATGAAGATTTACAGAAAAACGCAAGAGATTACATAGACTTCATTGAAAAAGATTTGAATGTTCCAATAAAAATAGTATCTGTTGGCCCTTCCAGGGAGCAGACCATTCTAAGGCAATAGAAGAAAATTATGCGTTGGAAATAACAAATGAAACAAGACTATGACGTCATCATCCTTGGGGCAGGCCCTGCAGGAATGTTTGCAGCAGACCACCTTTCAGCTTCAAATAGTGGACTTAAGATTTTAGTTATTGATGAGCGCAGGATTGCAGGAGGCTCAGGAACAGTTACAGACGGCAAGCTGAACATAACTCCTCACATAGGCATGGACATAAAAGAACTTGGTATATCAGAGCAATATGCCAGAGAAATGATTAATTACATTGACAGGGTTTTCGTAAAGCACGGCGCTGATAAAAAAGTCAGCGGCACTTGCGATGACGAAATAAAGAAGTGGGTTGAAAAGGCAGCCAGCCTTGGAATTGAGCTCATACCAGCATTGCAGAGACATATGGGAACGGACAGCACGCATAAAGTGATTGAGCGCTTTAAAGAGGAGCTTGAGCAGAAAGGAGTAGAATTCCTGCTTGAAACAAGGATAGAGGAAGTATCAAGAGATGATAACCAAATCTATTCTTTAAAATCTGATTCAAAACTTTACAAGTCGCGCTTTCTCATCATAGCTCCTGGAAGAAGAGGGGCTTACTGGTTCAGGAAGCAGGCAGACCAGCTCGGAATTAAAAACACATACGGACCAATTGACATTGGAATAAGAATTGAGGTCCCTAATGAGGTCATGGCTCCATTAACAGACTGCATGTATGACCCAAAACTAAAATATGTAACAAAGAGAGGAGACAAAGTAAGGACATTCTGCACAAACCCCGGCGGAAGGGTGAGGATAGAGCCAAAAGAGCCATACCACACAGACTTTGCGCTGGTAAACGGAGATGCAATGAAAAATAAAAAAACTCCCAACACAAACTTTGCCATACTTGAAACCATAAACCTAACTGAGCCATACGAGGACACAACAGAGATGGGCAGAAGCATAGCAAGAGAAACAAACAGGCTTGGAGGAGGAAACCCCATAATACAAAGGCTTGGGCATTACCTTAACGGCTCAAGGTCGCGCATTGAGACCTTCAACAAGCCTGAATTTTCAAAGCTTCAGCCAACCTTGACTCCTGGAGTAAGCGTTGTTCCAGGAGACATATCCCTGGCATACAGGGCAAGGAACTGGGAAAATCTCATGGAATTCATCCATGTCCTGGACAAGCTCCTGCCGGGAATAGCGCATGCATCAACAATACTTTATGCCCCGGAAATAAAGTTCTATGACACAAAATACCCAACAAGCCAGTGGCTTGAAACCAAGCTGCCAGGATTGTTCATAGCAGGAGACGGAGTAGGCAAGTCAAGGGGTATAGTTGGAGCAGCACTAACAGGAATAATGGCTGCGCAGGGAATACTGAACAAGATATGATTAATTTCTGAGAAGACTGCTTTCTTTTGTTGCCAGTGCATAGAATGCATGGTCTTGGCACAATCCTGTGTCATAAATTGCCACATTCTCCTTATTGCATTCTTTACAAAGCCTGCACTTTTCTTCTGAATAAACAGGATCCTGTATCAGCCGGAATGCTTTATGAAACTCAAACTTAGCCAGCCCGCTATCAGACGCATTCTTTTCCAGCAACAACTCAAGTTCTGATTTCTCTTCTGGATCAGCCATTTTAAATCAATCAAGAATTTGAGGTGTTTTAAATTTATATGCTTTATGTTTTACATCATGCTGTTCTAAGCCAGATTAAGTCCTGAAAAAACTACTTTCTTCTAACCAAAGCATAGTATGCGTGACCCTGACACAATCCTGTGTCATAAACTGCCATATTCTCTGGAATAGACTCTTTACAAAACCCGCATTTTTTGTTTGTATAAACAGGGTTTGCGATTAATTGTCTTGCCCTCAAGTACTCTTCTCCAGTCAGCTCACAAACATACGCATTTTTAACTAACAATTGCTGGAGTTCAGACATGTCTTCAGTTATTTCAACCATTTCAACACCTCCAGTTCTTTAACATGTATGGTCTATGCAGTATGATTTCAAATTTATATATTTTTATGTTTTATGTTATGCTATTATGAAACAGATATTAATCACAAAATAAGTTTTTAACAACAACAATCTATAAATACTAGTTTGACTCTTCATACTTTTTTAGGATGTTTTGCCAAGATAAAATAATGATTTTCTCGTCGATAATTCATGATAATCCCTTTTCATTCATCTTTCCATTCATTAATCATCACAATCAGCATTAATTGGAAAAAACTCTAAAAAGTTTTTGTTAGGCATGATTATTCAGAACTAGCGAGAGCCACAAAGAGGCAAACAAAATATACAAAACAAAAAGAGGTGAAAAATGAACTCATTGGACGCGATAGTTGGTTTGCTTGGAAGATTAGGAGTCCAGCCATACAGCACAAGGCACATGTTTGAATTGAGCAACATGCAGGGCACTGACAAATACGCACAGCCTTACATATTCCAGGCAGCCAAGGGGCTTGCTTATGAAATAAACGGCAAGAGAGTGGTTGTGGAAATTTCAAGGATTCCTGAATCAGCCAAAAAAGATTAAAATTTCAGAAGACAGTGTGAATACATAGTGTACATACTGAGATTCTAAACCCTGTAACTGGCTTAGGTGAAAATTTTAATGTTGCTGGTTCGGTTCCTCCTGGAACTCTTTTTTCTCCCTCCATACAGAGTTAAGGAGGGAGAAAAAAGACCTCAGCTATGCTGAGGCGAACCAGCAAGTGAAGCAACTTTTTCACCAGAGCTCCTGCAACCAAAAGCTTTATTAATAACTGCTTTTTTACTAAACTATGCTGGCTGCAGATTCTGAAAACAGGAGGATTTCTTATAGGGAATTTCACGAGCTAACCTCCGCTGTGTGCCAAAAGATTATTGGAGACAGCTATAGACCAGATTGCCTCATAGGAATAGGCAATGGAGGTCTGCTGCCTGCCCGGCTAGCAAAGACATTCCTGGAAAAGGGCTTTGGCATAAAGCTCCTTCCGCTCTATGTTGTCGGCTTCTCAAACTATGATAAGGATAATGTAAGGCTTCCAGAGCCAATAATGACCCAGGCATTAAGCCAGGACCTGGAGAAGAAGATGAGAGGCATGCGGATTCTGGTTGTTGATGAAGTAGACCACACCCGCGCAACGCTTGAAAAGGTTGCAGATTACCTGCTTGGCCTTGGAGCAGGGGAATTAAGAGTACTTGTGCTTACTTCAAAAAAATGCAGGAAAGAGGGTTTGCTTCCTGATAATGTCAGGATATACTCTGCTGAGGAAACAGGAGGGGATGTCTGGATAGACTACCAGTGGGAGTTTGCTGAACTTTTTGAGTGATTATATCCCATAAACCATTGCAGAAGCGAAAGTTTTATAAACTTGTTTTACCATAAAGATAAGAATTAATCAAAATAAGCGAAAGCTATCTTAAAAAATAAAGAGACACTAAAAAGGAATGCCAGATCTAAATCTATTTCAGTCCACAGACTATTTAGAGCCCCGATGCAAGAACTGCGGCTCAAAGCTAGATATAGGAGTAACCACAAGATATGATGATGAGCAGAAAACCATTGTGTGCCTCAAGTGCGGGGAGCCATTGGGAGAGATAAAAGACAGGGACAGCCTGAAGGCAAAGGACCTTGAGGATTATGCTGTTTAAGTTCTTCTTTTGTTTTGGCAACACTATATTTATAAATATTGCCAACTTATTCTTACTTTATGATAGGCAATGTCAGCAGGCCAAAGCTTGAAAGGGATGAGGAAAGAAAAGGAGATGAACCCTTTTTAATAGACGGAGACATAAGCGTGTTCTTGACATTGGAAGACATAAAGAGAATGGGCTCCCAGACACTGGAAGGAGAGATAATCGCTGATTTAGACATAAGAAACCCAAAAAAGCTTTATGTGTGCACAGCAACCGACAGGTATGCAAGGGAAACACCGGAAGCATGCCACATTGCTGTGCTGCCAGATGATTATAATGAGTTGAGCAGAACAGGATCGTACGGCACAAGAATAGGCGAACTCAAGCTGGACTTGATTGAAGAGTCCTGTGCTGAAAATCATGAAACCTTCAGGTTTGAAATAAGATACCTAAGGAATTTGCTGGCAAACAGGGACAAGATTAAATAAAAATTTAAATACTTGACTTTTTATTAGATATAAAGAATGGATAGAATAACTAAAAAAGTTATTGATGCATACAATCAAAGTATTGAAGAATACTTTAAAAAAACAAGAAATCTTGAACCGCCTGAAATTGAATTTAGGAAAGAATTCATAGCTTTGTTGAAGAACAAAGGTAAAATACTGGATGTGGCTTGTGCATTTGGAAGAGACTCAAAGATTTTCTCAGATGCGGGGCTTGAGGTTGTGGGTGTTGACCTGGCAGACAAGGCGATTGAAAAAGCAAGGATAATGGTCCCAAAGGCGAAGTTCTTTGTCAAAGATATCCGTTATCTGGATTTCAAGCTAGCATCCTTTGATGGTGTGTGGTTCAATGCAGGGCTCATAAGCATTGAGAAAAAATTTGCCCTAAAAGTATTGAAAGACCTGTGCCGGATACTGAAACCAGGAGGCATTTTGTTT
>CAYGWL010000044.1:0-8566 GCA_964353575.1 uncultured Methanosarcinales archaeon
GAGAGTCCTTGTACGCGCAGGAATAGGGATTACAAAACATAACTTTAAAAAGAAAAACGCATTATCTTTATCTTTAGATGCCAAAAAAGATAGTC
This sequence comes from uncultured Methanosarcinales archaeon, assembly GCA_964353575.1. GTDB lineage: Archaea > Nanobdellota > Nanobdellia > Woesearchaeales > CAYGWL01 > CAYGWL01. Next base: position 96 of record CAYGWL010000044.1, read on the forward strand.
CTTGACACAAACTTCCTTTTCATACCAGCAAGGTATAATGTAGATGTGTTTTCTGAAATAGAAAAGATTTGTGATTTTGGGTATGAAATTTGTATTATTGATAAGAGTATTGAAGAAATTAATAAAATCATCAATAAGAGCAAAGGCAGGACAAGGCAGGAAGCAGAGCTGGCATTTAAGCTTATAAGCAGCAAAAACCCGAAAGTTTTAAAAACAGGTGCGGATTTTCAAGGTAAAGGCGTTGACGACACCATAGTAAATCTTGCTGACAGGAATTATATAGTGGCTACCCAGGATAAAGCACTTAAGGAAAGGTTGCTGGAAAAGGGTGTTTCAGTCATTGTTTTAAGGCAGAAAAGGCATCTGAAAATCATTAAGGCATAAAAAACAGTGTTAAAATGTTTTACAAAATAAAGGTTCATGACCACATAAGAGTGCCACCAACACTCTTCAACAAGCCAGTCAAGGAAGCTGTGCTTGAGATGGTAAAGAAGAAGTATGACGGCTTTATATCAAAAGAGCTGGGCATAGTCATAGATGCTGCTGACGTAAGAGACATAGGAGAAGGCGTAATAATTCCGGGCGATGGGGCTTCTTACTACGAGACCAGGTTTGAGCTGCTCTGCTTCAAGCCAGAACTGCAGGAGGTTGTTCTTGGAAGGATAAGGGACATAGCAGAGTTCGGGGCATTCATAAACCTGGGACCAATAGACGGAATGATTCACATATCACAGACAATGGACGATTTTGTAAGCTTCAGCAAGGACAAGGTGCTGCTTGGCAAGGACTCAAAGAAGTCATTAAAGCCAGGGGATAAATGCAAGGCAAGAATAATAGCAGTTAGCTTCAAGGACATTACTAATCCAAAACTGGGTTTGACCATGAGACAGCCTGGCTTGGGAAGACTTGACTGGCTGCAGCCTGAGAAAGAGGAGAAGAAGGAAAAGAAAGAAAATAAGGAAAAAAAGGAAAAGAAGCCTGTGGTTAAGAAAAAATGAAGAAAAAGGTTTGCAAGAAATGCAGAATATTCGTGGAAGGAGACAAGTGCCCCTTATGCAACGGAAACCAGTTCAGCGAGAACTGGCAGGGCCGCATAAACATTCTTGACGCCAGCAAGTCAGACATAGCAAAGAATGTTGGGATAGAAGTAAAGGGCGAATACGTAATAAAGACAAGATAAAGATAAAGAATAAAAAAAGATAAAGAACAAAAACAAGATAAAGAATAAAAAAAGATAAGGATAAAGCAAAAAAAAAATGGATATAAACATAATAGAGAAAAAGGAGAACCCTTTGCTGAGGAGAACAGAGCTCATAGCTGATGTTGGTTATGAAGGAACAGCGCCAACAAGGCAGACAATGAGAGATGAAATCTCCAAAAAACTCAAGGTAAGCCCTGAAGTGGTTATAGTAAGGCACATCTACCCTTTCTTCGGAGACAAGAAGATAGAGGTTGTTGTTCACGTATACCAGAGCAAGGAAGACGCTGAAAAGATAGAGTCAAAGATTTACACTCAAAGGATGCTTGGAAAGAAGAAGGGAGCTGGGGAGAAGAAGGAGAAGGCAGAGAAGGAAGAGGCTGGAGAAGAAGGGGCAGAAGAGTAGTAAAAGCAAAAATAAAAACCAAAATGGCAGATAAAAAGAGAAAAAAGAAAAAAGCAACGCAGACATGGAAGCTTTATGAAAGCGGTAAGTCCAGGAACAAATCATGCCCTAAATGCGGTGCGGGTGTTTTTCTAGCTTCGCACAAGAACAGGGAGAGCTGCGGCAAGTGCGGATACACGATTTTTAAGGGTAAAGAGAATAAATAGTTGTTTAGTTATTTGTTTATTTTTCTTAAAATTCCTGTAAATTGAGACTTACTTCCTAAATTGTATACGCAAGGTGAGCTCTCAGGTATGGACTTTTCCGATGTTCACGCGAATCAGGCAAGTATGCCACACCAGCTTCAATCCAGTGTTCTACACCCCCTTCAAATACGTCGATGTAGTGTCTTTGACTCTTTTTACTCTTATAAAATTCGTGATTAATTTCAGTATAAATTAAAGGAAACACTCTACGATGCTGAGTTACCGGTATACCAGGCGCTGTTATAAATTCTCTTTCTATAAGTTCAGCTGCCTCTTGAGGTGGAAGAGCTCCATATTGGATGTTGTCAATGTAGTACCCAAAACCCTTAAAATTTATACGAATTTCAGTAGCATCATCAAGGCCATTAAGCACATCTACTACTTCTGCAACGCTTTCTAAAGTTTCAACGTCCCTCTTGCTTCTTCCTTTTAAAAGGTTGTAAACAAGCCTCACAAAGGTTTGGGGAGGTCCGAATCCAAGAACTGAAGCAGTTAATGGATTATCCTCATGAGTAATTATCTTGTCTTGTGTAATGCTTCCCCCTCCTTATTTTTTAAAAGAAAGCAGAATTAGTATATATATTTTTTGTTACATTCTCTCAGTTTCTGATTTCTGGAAAATTAAAAGGTCCTCTGTCCTTATCTTCTTGCCTCGCTTCATCTTTTCCTTTATCTCTTCCTCCTTTTCAAGCAGTATCTGCTCCTGATCGTACTTCCTCTTCTTGGTTGTTTCTTCCTTGATTTCTCCGAACTCTACGTTGAGCTTGCTGAGCTCTGTCAACTTTTCTTTCAAAAGGTCGTTTGTCTTTGAGAAGCTCTGCTTTAATTCAAGGAATTTTCCATGCGCCTCTTCTTCCTTATTCCTGAGTTCGTCAATCTTTTCAGAAAGCTTGAGTATGTTTTCATGGAACTCCTGGCTTTTGTCAGCTTTTGACTGTATCTCCCGATGAATGCTGTTTGCCTCTTGCTTGGCTTGGTCAATTTCCCTTGACATGGCGCTTTCCTTGCTGTTAATCTGCATGATGCCTGCTGCTTCCTTGAGCTCTTTTTTCATGCGGTTTATCTTTTCCATGAGCTTCTTTTCCTGCTCAAAGGAGATGGCTTCGGTCTCTATTCTTAGCTCCATGCTTTCAATTTCGTGCTTAAGCCCTTCAGGATCAGATTTTATCTTGAGCCTTTTCATAAGCTCATCTTTTTCCTGCCTAAGCTTCCTTATTTCAGAAATATCTTCCTTTATGGACTTGTTGAACTGCTCTCTCTTCTGCTTTAGTTCTCTAACGCTTTTGGTAAGCTTGTCCCTGCTCCTTTTCTCGTCCTTTACGTTTTTTATGAGCCTTGATATTTCTTTCCGCAGAGCATCCTTCTGCTCAAACCAGTGCTCTTTATGCTGGTCTATCTGATTCAGACTTGTCCTCAGATTTTTTAATTCCAGTTTGCATTGGTTTATCCTTTTCAAGAGCTCCTGTTGCATTAATCCTCACTGATTTCAGCCGAATAGAGCAGAGAGTCCTGCTGCAGCCTGCTCTTCTGAAGGCTTTTCCTCTTCCTTCTTCTTCTCAGGCTTCTTCTCTTCCTTGGCTTCTGCTATGGGAGCAGCTTTTGCGAAGGCTGCTTCTTTCACAACCTTGTCTATGTCCACTCCATCCAATGAAGCTACAAGAGCGTTAAGCTTGGCGTCATCCGCGCCAACACCCGCAGCTTCAAGCACTTTTTTAACAGAAGCTTTATCCACTTTCTTTCCGGCTTTATGCAGCAGCATTACAGCATATATGTATTCCATCTTACTTACCTCCCTTACCTCTTAAAGTACCTTTTCTACTGAGCTGTTTCGCAAGGTCCTCTATCTTTTCCTTGCTCAAATCAATATGGCTAACATCCTTTTTCTCAGCCTTTTTCTCAATAATGGGTCTTCTAAAAGACCCTTCTTTCTTAAGCTGGTCCAGAAGCTGTCCTGCCTTTTCCTGGCTTACAGCATCAGCAACCATTCTTGGCTTTTTCAAAACTGCTTCTCCTTTTTCTATCTCTTTTTCTTCTCTTTCTTCTTTTATTTCCTTTACTTCTTCCTCTTCTTTTTCTTTAAGAGGCATTTGTTTTTGTAATTCTTGTTTTGGTTCTTCAGCTTCTTCAAGTTTTGGCTTTTGCTCTAATTCTTTAATCATGACTTCTTCTTTCCTTGCTTTTTCCTTTACTTCCTTCCTTACCTCTCTTATTTTTTCTTCTTGCTTTGCTTCCTTCTTTTCTTCACTTATCCTTTCTTCTTTCCTGACCTCTTCAGGAGGCATGCCCTGGCTTTCTGCAAGAGCCTTTGCTGAAACAAATGCTTCTATGATAAGATATGTGACTGTTTCCTTGGTCACGTAGCTTACCTCCAGTGCAAGCGCCTTTGCCTCGCAGCTTGCCTTAACAATCCTAGAGATATATTCATCCTGTGTTACTGATAATATTCCTTTTTCATAGATTGTTCCTTTATCATATGCTGCAATGAGCTCAAGCCCAATCTCCATTGGCTGGATGCCGAGTCTTGCTAGGACATCAGCCACCTTTGGCTTGATTCTTTCTCCCTTCTTTGCCACAACGCAGTCGCTTTTAACAACAATCTTTCCACCCTCAACCCCTGATTTTATTCCAGCCATTCCCAGGTCAGATATTATTGGCCCAGGAGCAAATGGTGTGGGTCCAGCAGGAACAATTATGTCCTCAGGAGCAACTTGGTTGGCTTTTGCAGGAGCAGATGACTTATTCTTCTGGAGTATTGAAGAAACCTTGAAGGGATTCTGGTCTGTGAAAACAAAAGCAGGCATTCCCTCAAAGTAATTGGCTAAGGCATCTATGCCCTTTTTTTCTGATTTCACATTTTCAAGCGCTATCTTCATAAGAGTCTTCTTGGTCATGACTATGTTCAAGGTTCCCCTCAGCCCTGACCTTAGCTTCTGCAGCTGAGGAGCCGGAAGGCTCTCCATGTTAACAATTCCTATGACCGGGTATTTCCTTATGAGCTCAACCATCTTAACAACAATCTTCTTCTTGTATTCTGCTATTTTTGCTGGGTGCTGATTCATTTTATCCTCACCGGCTTGCTCATGGTCAGCTTTAAAAAAACTGCTTTAATATTCCTCTCCTCATTGGGGAAGTGACGGACTAAATAATCATAAATAACCATTACATTGTCAGCGATTTCCTCGTCCTTAAGGGACTCTGTGCCAACAGAGAGCTGCGCTGTCAATGCGGTTTTTATCTTCAAATGAGCGGTTTTCTGGAGCTTGTCATAAAGAGGCTTTAAGGAAGATTTCGGAGGAAAGATAGCACCTGCCTTGGGGTTTGGCATCTTGCCCTTTGGACCAAGGGTCTTACCAAAGGCATTTGCCACATTGACCATGATATTTGCCTGAGCTATGAAGAAATCAAAATCAGAAACCAGCTTCTTTGAGAGCTTTTTGTCACCTGTGTATTTCCCAAAGTCATCATTGAGTATTGCCTGGTCGCAAACACTCTTTGCCTCTTCAAAGCTTTCCTGTCCAACAAGGGCGCATATCTTTTTCTTCTTAAATGCATGCGGCAGGATGATAAAGGCCTCTATTTGGTTCTCTGTCTTCTTGATATCCAAATCCTTTACGCTGACAATAAGGTCAACAGTCTGCGAGAAATTACGCTTCTTTTCCTGCCTCAGCTTTTGCAAGGCTTCCAAAATTTTTTCTCTCATACTACCCTCCTACATGTTTATTTGTAGTAAAGCGGGAACGCTTCCAAGCTAAGAGTTAGGCAATCATTTATAAAGCTTTGGTTTTTTTGCGAGGCATCCTGCGCCTGAGCCATGATAAGGCATCAGAGATTACCTCTCCTGTGTTCCTGTCCTTTTCAAAAAGCTCCTTCCTGTAATCAGGTATTGAGTATCTGGCTGTTTCCTTTCCATCAACAAAAACAACAATGTCATTAGCAACAAAACTGCTTGCTGAGTCATTAACATGACCCCTGCGCTGGAAGAATTCGCAAGCAGCGCCGTCTTTTGTTATGCCTTTGAGAATCATATCATCATAGCGCTCTTCTAAGGACACTTCAAAAACACTATAGCCATACTTTTCTGAAAATGCTATGCACTCTTGTATTGCTGATGCAAGACACAAGGGTGCCTGCATGGCTTCCAAACAATGATTGCGGCTTTCCTTATAGCCCTCCCGCCCGACTTTTTTCAGGTTCCTGACAGCATATTGCCACATAAGCTCCTTTTGGTCTATTAATTCAAGTGTTGGCATGCATTCCTCAACCAAAGATTCTATGCCTTCATAATCCATCTTTCACCCCTCACCCCAGAGATTGCTTCTCTTAATCTTATAAAAAAGCATATTGTTAATAAAGTTTTAGCAAGTTTTAAATATATATTAAAATACTGTAGAACATGCATTAGCCAAAAAGAGGCAAAAATGGCTCAGCCAGCAAAGATGTCAGGCATGTGCCCTGAGTGCAAGAAGGGAAAACTTGTTCTCATAAGGACAGAACATATTCCAGGGCTTCCCAAGGACTATGTCTATATATGCAACAGCTGCGGTTACCAAATCATAGAAACTGAGGCTATCTAAAGAAGGCTCACATGTGGATGTTACTTATTTTTTAGTATTCAATATCAAAAGATTTAAAAACCCTGTTTTGTTACCTGTGTCAAGAGGGAAATGGAAGACCTTGTAATAAAGAAGCCAATAAAGTGCAGTTCCTGCAGAAGCAGGGAGTTTATTAGAGACAACAATGAGGTTTACTGCAAGAAGTGCGGACTTATTGTTGAAGATTACAATTATGAATAGATAGCTCATTGTAGTTGATATAAATATGATTGAAATTTATTCTTTTCCAGTTTATAATGGCGAAGCCCAGGCATGTGATACAGGTCTTGTGGTCAAACTTTACCTGTCAGAAGAAATGGAGATTAAAAAAGGGAGAATTAGTTCAAATATTAAATATGGTATAAGCGTTCTTCAGAATTTACTTAACACCAAAAGGGCTCAAATAGCAGACTCAGACCATCCAATAAGATTACCCTCTGGAGGCGCCATGTTCCTTCTCAAAGAGGGTATGTTCGTGTGCCATAGAAGAGACAGGAAAGCACCGACACATAAACTTTACCACAGTATACCTGCAGGCCATCCTAATATGAAAGAAGTATCCTTGTTGGAACTGGCAATTAGGGGAGAGACACAAGAATCTTATTTGTTAGAAACCTGCCTCAGAGAGGGGGCAGAGGAATGTGTGTTTGTAACAAGAGGGAATAACAAAAGGCTTGTTGTCCCAAAAGGTTTGGGCGATTTAGAAAAATATACTATAGAAACTGCTAAGAAAATAGGTTTAGGAGGATTAGAAAAATATGAAATAGGTGCAAGGTTACTCAATGTTTTGGATAAGGTTGAGTTTTACGATTCTCATGGAAGACCATTATGCCAAGAAAATGCTTGCGTTGTATTTAATTATGAATCTGAGACGGGTATAACTGCACTACAGATAATAGAACTAGACATTAATTCCTGGGAGATTCTTCCTGTAGACGCAGAAGGTAAACAAAGTGACGGAAAATTTGTCCGTTTTAACAGAGAGAGTTATATTTTGAATCCAAATAATATAGGCGAATTTGGAAGTTATTTAGATAATCCAGATGTAAATCAAGTTGTAATAGAAAATGGTATTCCAAAAGGGCATAGAACTGGTTATGAACCACCATTCTTAGGTATGGATTTAGTTGAGGTTAAACAACCACACTTATGGGCACCTGATGAACTATTAGTCCGGGCATTAGACGCAATTGGAGTTAAGGGTTATGCTGGAAAATGGATGGAAATCGAGCTCTGGAAATACTTAAAATTACAGAATCATGAGCAGCTTGTCCCTGCTCTTTAAACCCTTCACTATTTTTGCCTCTTTATTGAATTCTTTCTTGAAAAACTTTACAATTTCCATATTGGCTTTTCCCTTTTCTGGCTGGGCTTTGACAGCTATCCTGAGAACATCCTCTTCCCAGCCAATAAGCTGTGTTTTTGGCGCTCCTGTCCTTACCCTAATCTTTAAGATGCTGGGTTTTATGTCCATGAATATATTCACACAATAGGAAGTTTTTAATTGTTTCGGAATATAAAGGACTTACAGAGAAAGATAAAATATAAATACCTCCTCTGGATTTAAGTACAAATTACCATGGAAAACCGCAAGATAACAATGAAGTGCTACAAGTGCGGCAAGCAGTACACAACAGACCAGATGAGATATGATCCTGAAAAGCAGGGCATACTTGTGTGCAAGGGCTGCCTCACAAAGAAGCCGACAACAGCACAAAGCAGCTTTAAGCCAAAAGAGGGAGAGAAATCCGTCAAGTATTACTGCATAAAGTGCAACTACAGATTTGAGAGAAGGAAGGGCGTTGATGTTCCAGCATGCCCCTACTGCGGCAGGAGCGACACCATAACAACAAAGACAGATGCTGAGTCTATTTTGAAGGACACTGATGAACTTGTTTGAGCAGCAGCAATCAAGAGCACCGAAAATCCTGCGAAAAATCTCAGCCAAGGCTTATTAATAATAAGATTTATTTTATTCTTATGAATGACTCTGCCCTCATAAAGGTATCTTTGATAGTATCTTTGCTTGG
>CAYGWL010000045.1:0-7517 GCA_964353575.1 uncultured Methanosarcinales archaeon
AGTCTTAGCAGTAGATATAGGAACTGGCGTAGGAATCAACATGGAAACAGAGAAGTTCGAGCCACTAATCTGGATGTGCGACCACAGACTAGTCTTGGATGACAATGTAGAGACAGGAAGAGTGAGTGCGGGTGGAGAACTATTAGTAGAGAGAATCAACAACTATGCCTTTGAAGGAGAACAGATAGTGTGGGACGCACTTGTCATGGACAAGAACGGGATAGAGAAGATAGAAGACGTCTATGTTACTGTTGGAGACGTCCAAGGAGCAGGAAATGACATAGAAGTAGAGTGCGTTGAATTGAACGGGATAACTGAAAACGGTTGTTACGGAACGCCTGAAGAGGGTGTTTGCGAGAACTATGATTATGAACAATGCATGGAAATTGACGGTTGTGAGTTGTTATGTGATAGGTATGTTGATAATACAGACGATTGTGACAGCCACACACCATGTTATACAACAATACAGGATGCAGTTAATGCCGCAAACAATAATGATGTGATATGCATATTAGATGGAGCTTACACAATATCATCTCCAATTGTAATACAAGGTAGAAATGGTTTATCCATAGTAGGAAATTCAGAGAATCCTGAAGCAGTCACTATCACCACAACAGTCGTAACATGGCAAGCAAATATCTTCAACCTTATGAACTCAGATTACATAACTCTGGACGGAATGAAGCTGGTAATCAACACAAAACAAGGAGACCCAATAATCCTTACTCATGATCCAGCACTTGGTGTTACTTCAGGTTCAGATTACAACACAATAAGGAATGTGATTACAAATGGCGGCTGGGAAGGGATAAGGGTTGAAAATTCCAATCATAACACAATAGAATATAACGTGTTTGAAGAAGCATGGCACGGTATATTCATTCAGGGACACAGCTGGGGTTCCACAGTAGGTTCAGACTATAATGTAATCGAGAACAACGTAATACACAACAACTATGGAGAACTGAGCGTTTCAGGTTTATCCACGAGCAAAGGCATACTGGTGCTGGGTTCTGCAGGAACAATAATAAGGAATAACCTAATTCAGGGCGGTCCTGGTCCAGGTGAGAGTCTCTTAACGCTCAATTGCATCGGAGTTTTTGCTTCAATAGACAATACAATTGAAAACAATGAAATGGAAAATTGTAAGATAGGAATGACAGCCGCTGGAAAAGCAGGATACGGCATAACAATAGATATACCGTCCACATTCACTAGCTTCGAGCACAACAACATAGTTGGTAATTCCCTTTTCGGTGTAGAATCGTTTTTGATAGCAGTTATTGATGCAGAGAACAACTGGTGGGGATGCCCAACAGGAGCAAACACAGGAACCTGTGACAAAACCTTTGGAAGCGTAGACTATGATCCGTGGTCACAATCAGAATTCGATATTCCAGATAGTGAACCTCAAAAAACACCTATTTGCGAAGGAACGCCACGCTCATGCCAGGTGATACAAGACGAATTCAAGTGCAATGAAGAAACACCTGGATGTGAATGGTTCACACCTGAAATATGCAACGCAAGGATTGCAGAAGAAGAAATAACAGAATTTGACTCAGACACAATGGCTTACTACAACTGCGTATTCACTGTTGAGACACCAAACTCCATGTACGGAGAATACTGGGTAACAGGAGAAGTAACAGACTTAGATGGTCTGAGCAGCACATGGGACGAGAACGAATACTGGTTCCTAAACCCAGAAATTGCATTAGGAATTGAGGGAACTCTGGACTTCGGAGTTGTAAGACCAGGAACAATGTCCTACTCACCAACATTATTGGTTGGTAATGCAGCTGACGACAGCTCAGGAGTCTTACTGGATATGTTCGTATCAGGAACAGACTTCTACGACCCAAGCAGCTCAGGAGCAAAGTGCCCAATAACAAACCAATTAGCATTGACAAACTTCGACTACTATGCAGTAAATGGTGCTTATGGCACACAATTGGACCCAAGAAATGATGCAGAAGGCTATGTAGGCATAGAATACGGCAACGCATTCACAACATTGTTCTACAACAACGCAGAGATAATGCAGACACCTGTAAATGCAGAAGGCTACTACGCAGGAAACATACTGGCACCTGGAGCAGAAATAGCAATAACCTTCAGACTAGACCTGCCAGAGCCATGCAACGGAGACTTTACAGATGGAAGCATATACTTCTGGGGAGAAGCCATATAAGCTGGTTGAGAAAACAAATTTTTTTATTTTTTTAAACTTTTTTTAAGAAATATCCACTTTCGTCCACACTTGGAGACAATATCGCTATTTATAAGTTTTTCCCGAAAAGATTTTATATGAGTAAGTAAGAAATAACCAAAAAGGGATATTAGTATTATAAAAGTTGATTTTTAGACTAAGTATCTAAAATAAAAAAGGTGATAAAATGAAAAGGTTATTTCTCTTGGTTTTGGCGTTGTTGACAGTATCTTTGTGCGCTTCTTTTGCTTTTGCTGCAACTATTAATGTGCCTGTAGACCATTCTACAATTCAAGCAGCAATTAATGCTGCAAGTAATGGTGATACAATTAATGTTGCTGCTGGGACTTATAATGAAAATGTTGTTATTAATAATAAACAGAATATTGTCATACAAGGTGCTGGCGATACTACCATAGTGGAGCCTGCAAGCGGAATTGGGTTTACAATTACTGATTCTGATGATATAACAATAAGAGACTTAAAAATACATACAACAGGAACAAGTGCCCATGGTGTTTGGATTGGAGGAGGACCAAATGGTTATGGTAATTCTAACAATCTTGTAATCCAAGATAATACAATCAATGTTGATGGAGGCTCTACCGGGATTTATGCAGAACAAGTTAATCCAGCACATAGTGGCTGGACAATCTCTGGAAATACAATTAGTGCCCCAAATGGCGTAAATATTGAGTTGTATGACGTTGATAATGTTGAAGTCAAAGAAAATACTTTAGCTGTTTCAGGAAGTTTAAGCTTATCTTACTCTTCTGAACTGTCAGATGTTTCAGGATTAACGGTTGAGGATAATACTTTTTTAGGGAATGGTGATCCTTTCGTAGGCACAGATTATGAAGGAATAATGCCACTTATCTGGATAGAGTCTGATTTTATAAATTGGGACGGAGATACTTCAGTTGAAGATATTACAATTCAAGGAAATGTTTTTGATGATTGGCTTAATTATGGAATTTTAATTGGAGAAGATCCTGCTTGGGGGTTATGTGGATCTAACTGTAATAGTATCTTAAATGTGAACATTAATTATAATGATCTTAGTGGTTCAACGGGCCCTGCAATTTCAAGCTGGATAAGCGAAGCTGTTGATGCCGAGAATAACTGGTGGGGATCTGTTAGTGGTCCTGGAGGAGGAGATGTAGAAGGCAATGTTGATTATGTTCCTTGGTTAGCATGCTACGAGAACGCTGACTGTTTTGATGGTGTAGGATGCACTGTTGATACCTGCAATTCAGGAAGCTGCCAGAATAATCCAGATGATGGCTTATGCTCAGCAGATACTATTTGTGGTAATTATTATTGCGATGCTACATTAGGCTGCAAAGTCAATTATGCTCCTATTACAACAGAATGCAGAGCATCATTAGGAGATTGTGATGTAGCAGAAAAATGTACTGGCTCAAGTGCAGCATGCCCAGCAGATGCGAAATCAAGCTCAGAATGCAGAGCAATAGCTGGAGATTGTGATGTAGCAGAAAACTGCGATGGAGTAAATAATAACTGTCCAACAGACCAATTCTTACCCGCTTCAACAGTATGCAAAGCAAGTGCAGGTGTCTGTGACTTAGCAGAAACATGTACTGGATCAAGTGCAACGTGCCCAGCAGATGCGAAATCAACTGCCTTATGCAGAGCAGCATTTGATGATTGTGACGCAGCAGACTACTGTAATGGTGTAGACGATACGTGCCCTACAGATGCAAAACAGCCAGACGGAACAATCTGCGTCGATGGATTCTCATGCAGCATAGAGGACCAGTGCATGACAGGGGAGTGCGGAGGAGTTCCTGATAACAGCGTGTGCGAGAGTAATAAGATATGCGACCCATTATTATATCCCCAGCCAAGTGGTTGTGGGGAGTTTGTGGAATTGAGGTCTCCTGAAAGCAAGGCATATGGCGTGAGAAAGATTCTGATTGACTTTTCATCAGACGCGTTAGCGGATAGGATTGAATATTCTGACAATGGCGAGGTCTTCAGGGTATTGTGCAGGAACTGCATGAGCTATTCAGGATATAAAAATTTCATGGAGGGAGGGCATGAGCTTGTTGTGAGAGCAGTCACAGAAACCAAGGAGGGCTCCACGCCAGTAAGCTTCTTTGTAGACAGTGTAGAACCAAAGATAAAAAAAACAGAGCCGCAGAAGGGAAGCCACCTCAACGGAACAGAGTTCAGCGTATTCTTTATTGAAAAGAATGTGAAAGAAGTAAGGCTATACTATGGACTTGCTGGGGTGTTTGAATCGGTTGTTGTAGATGACTGTGAACCAGGAAGCACCAAAGAATGCACATATGATTTAAACCTAAGGGCATTGGGTTACACAGCAAACCAGCTGGAGTACTACTTCACCATTGATGATGGCGTGAGAACAGTTGAATCAAAACACCAAATGGTATTCGTTGACTTGGGTAGTCCAGAACTAGCAATAAGCTCACCCATAGATGAGATGCTCTATAGCACTGGAAGGGTTGTCTTAGATGCTTCTGTTAATGAAAAAACAGACATAGAATACAGCCTTGACGGAGCAAGATTTGTGAACCTGTGCAATAATTGTGACAGCAAGACAAAGACTCTAAGCTTGAAGGACGGAGATTATGAACTGGTTGTCAAAGCAACAGACGAAGCAGGAAACTATGATGTAAAATCAGTAAGCTTCAGCATAGACAGCAAAGCACCAAAGATAAAGTCAACAGAGCCAAAGAAAAAATCAGAACAAAAAGGAATGGTAAGCTTCAAAGTAACATATGATGAAGACAATGTCAACACAGTTGTTCTGCACTACAGGGAGAAAGGCATTGTAGATTACACTAATGTTGATTTAACAGGCTGCCTATCAGGAAAGGGCGCTGTGTGCTCGATTGATTTAGACTTAAGCAGCTTGGATGACAAGGAGGTTGAGTATTACTTCACTATAAGCGACTTCCTCCGAAGCACAGACTCAAAAACAAGCAGCTTCTCTGTTGACGCAGTAGCACCAACCCTGCAAATTACCAAGCCAGAGGAAGAAAGCACATTGACAAACAAGGGCGTTTTGTTAGAGGTGACATGTGATGAAAAGGTCAACATGGAATACTCAAAGGACGAAGAAGACTTCAGGCTATTGTGCAGAAACTGTGATGAATACAGCAGCAAAAAATACTTCAAAGCTGATGGAGCGCACATAATAACAGTGAGGGCAACAGACCCAGCAGGAAACCAGGATGTGGAGAGTGTGAGCTTCACCATAACACCTTAATCAAAAGGGATTATATCCCTTTTTCTTTCTTTTTTAAATTATTAAATTGTTAAGTTTAGCAAGGATCAAACTGACTTTCAAAAGCCGAGGCGCCCTTGACCTTCGTCAAGGGTAAATTTTCTCCCTCCTTAAGGGATATGGAGGGAGAAAATTTAGTTCCGCTGTGTGGAACCGCCTCGGCTTGAGAGGCAGAAACATACATTTTCGCCCACAACCAGGGACAAATAAAGGCATTTATAGGATCAGTGAAGCTTGAAAACACTCAAAAAGTAACCAATAATTAGGGACGAAAACAGCAGAAAGCTAATAGTCCATGGCTGATGGTGACACTTTTCGCCGTTTTCTTTAAATAGATTTATATGATTCATCACAATAATTTATTTATATATAATGCAGATTACTTGTTATTAATCAGTAGTATTGTATGATAACTACTTGATATAAGTGAAAATTTGAGGGTATAATTAAAAATGTGGGGGGTTTTCAGAATGAAACTTATAAAAATGCTTTGCGTGCTTTTGCTTCTGCTTATTCCAGCTAGTTATGCGATTACTGCCTCTATAGGCAATGCAAAGATGGTTCTTAAGCCAGCAGTCATAGAAGGCAAAACAACTGTAATTGACAAGACAATAAAGGTCAACAATGTCAATGATGTCCCTGTTAACATCACCATTGAGGCACAGGGCGATATTGTTGAGATAACTGAGATATTTGACAAAAGCTTCATCCTCCAGCCAGGAGAGTCAAAAAACGCCATGTTCAGGATAAGCCTTGATTATGGTGGCTATTATGAAGGAAAGCTAGGTGTTAGTTTTAAGCCAACGGAGGGCGGACAGGGAGTTGGCTTGTCTTCAACAATAATAATCATCGCCCAGGGCCCTACAAATCCTAATCCGGACATAGAGCCGGTTAACTTTACAGGCAATGTGACCAATAATGGCAATAACGGCAATAATAGCACTAATACAACAGGCGGAGTTACTATTGGTCCTGGCAACAACCAGAACAATAATGGAAATAATCCTGGCACAACACCGCCAAAAGACACAGTAACATCCCCAATAACAAAGAAAATCGTGCCAATACTTGTTGGCTTCATAATCATAATGAGCATTGTTGCTGTGGGAATGGCAGCATATCTTCTATTGGTGAGAGGTAAAAGATAAAAATGAAGAACAAAAGCATATCCTTGTTAATACTTTTCATAACACTAATCAGTATTTTTGCGGTTTCAGCAAGCGCTGAAAAGGCAATATATGTTTACAGGAACAGTTTCAACATAGATACAAACTACATCAGTGCTTTGAACGAAGCTGGCTTCAGCGTTGATACTGTTCCATACTATGATCTTGATGAGACCAATATGAGTAAATATAGTGTTATGATAGTAAACAATGAACTTTTTCCCAATCCAGAGCTCATTCCTGTGAATAATTTTCCAGCAGTAATAGCTAACACTTATCATGTCTACGACTGGGGATGGAGCGATGACATATCCCTTCTTATAAGTACCTATGCCTTGCAGGGGGTGGTTTCAAGAAATGACACAATAACAAAGGGCATACCTACTGTATTTAATCTATACACAACAGGCAATGTCCCACTCTACTATTTGGGAAGGTATGACAAGGCAGTGAGGGTAAAAACAGAGATATCACCTGAAAACACAAACATACTGGATGCAGCAATAGGAACAGCAAAGCAGGGAGATGTGCTGCTCAGGGGAAATATTGCATATCAAAGAGGATGCTTCTATGGAATAACTGAAAGTGATTTCTGGACAAACTGGTCAAAGGAGCTTTTCAAGAGATGCGCTATATATGCTGCCCATGGAATGGATAGTGACGGAGATAACTATACTGAAGATGTTGACTGCAATGATAGTGATGCAACAGTTCATCCAGGCGCAGTTGAAATACCATATAATGGAAAGGATGATGACTGCAACCCTGCAACAAGGAATGATGATCTGGATGCAGACAGTTATAATTCCACAATAACAGGAGGAACAGACTGCAACGACAACAACAGCAGGGTAAATCC
>CAYGWL010000046.1:0-6541 GCA_964353575.1 uncultured Methanosarcinales archaeon
AGCCGTGACCAAAATGCCTGAGGACACACTTTACCAGTACCTGAATGTTGAGACCAACAACATACTTTCAGACAAGCTTAGCTCAACCATGCTCTCATTCCGAGTTCCTAAGTCATGGGTTGACTCAAACAGCATAGATTACAAAACCATAAAGCTCAACAGATATGAGAACGGCAACTGGAACAGGCTCATAACCACCTTTACATTGATGGACAACAGCTACTACCAATACTCAGCATCCACGCCAGGGTTTTCATACTTTGCAGTAACCGGCAGGAAATCAGAAGCCGCAGCACAGGAAACAGCTCCTCCTGCAGGAACAGCCGCAGCAGCAACAAACATATCAGAGTCAGCTGGAGGAGAAGCAGGTGCTGTAGCAAAATCAAGGGCTTGGCTTGGATGGCTCTTTGTCATCATGGTCATAGCAGGAATCGTGTCAGGAGTATACTTTTACCAGAAGAAAAAGAAGCCAACCTACGGCTTTGAGCAATAAACTTATTTTTTATTATTCTTTTTAATATTTCTTTTATTTTTATTTTTTTTATTATTCTTGTTACTATTCTGCTTATTATTAATTTCTTTATACTTCATCTTGTTTTTATTATTTTTTTTATGAGAATAACACTAAAGACAACACTAAGAATTTATCCAAAAAAACAACAACTTTTAAATAAGTGTTTCCTTTTTTCTCTTTTCCATGAAAAAGAGGTTAGTGGTGCTTCTCATTTTATCCATATTAATGCTTTCCATTATTGTTTCTTCCCTGAGCTACAGCAGGGAGGTTGCTTTTGCATCACTAAATCAAAAAAGGGTTATTGTTGTGCTGAAGGACAAGCAAAAACAGGGTCTTGGGGAGGATAAGGACGCAAAAAGGAGCATGATAAGCGAGCAGCAGCAGAAGTTCGTGGTGAAGCAGGGGCAGAAAAGCTTTTTGCTAAACGCAGAGCATGATTTCAGGATTATAAGGCAATACAATGGCATAAATGCCATGGCTGTAGAGGTAAGCGAGGAAAGGCTTGAGAAAATAATGGAGGACCCTGATGTGCTGGGAGTTTATGCTGACCAAGACATCTATGCGAGCCTTGATGTCAGCGCCTCTGTTATTAATGCAACAAAAGCATGGAGATTGGTGTATAACAATTCCAACATAACCGGTTCTGGCCAGACTGTTTGCGTTATAGACACAGGCATTGATTACACGCACAACAGCTTAGGCGACTGTTCAAACACAAGCTTCCTTAACGGACAGTGCGAAAAGGTCATAGCCGGATATGACTTTGTTAATAATGACAATGACGCCATGGACGATAACGGGCACGGCACGCATTGCGCAGGAATAATCGCCTCAAACCATCCAAGCTACAGAGGGATAGCGCCTGACTCAAAGCTTGTAGCAATAAAGGTTCTTAATTCAGCAGGCTCAGGCTCGACATCTGACCTGATTTCAGGCATAGAATGGTGCACGCACAACGCCTCAAGATACAATATCACAGTCATAAGCATGAGCCTTGGAACAGAAACAACGTATACAAATTATTGCGATAGCGAGGAAGCAGCATTAACAACTGCCATAAACAACGCAATTATAAATAACATATCTGTTGTTGCTGCTGCTGGAAATGACTATAGTGCAACAGGCATAGAGCTGCCTGCGTGCATAAAGAATGTCACAAGCGTGGGAGCAACAAATAATGATGATACTCTTGCTTCATATACCAACAGGAATAACATAACTGACCTGATGGCTCCTGGAACAAGCATAAGCTCGCTCTATCCAACAGACACAACAGCACAGCTATCAGGAACCTCCATGGCAACACCCCATGTCTCAGCAGCCTTTGCGCTCATAAGGCAGTACAAGCAGCTTGAATCCAATATTAACTTGACGCCTGCACAAATACAATCCGCCCTTAATTCAAGTGGAAAAAGAATCAATGACTCATGCGACACCTGCTCTAATCTTACCTTCAGCAGGATAAACATCTTTGATGCAATAAAATCCCTGGACACCGCTGCTCCTGATATAATCTTTGTTAACTCAACACCCACTGATGGAGGCATAACAACCAAGGATTATGCTTTTATTAATGTAACTTCTTCAGAGGTTTTGTCCACTTCCTTGATAGAGTGGAACAATACTAACTATACAATGAACGGCTCATACACAAAATGGTTCAGCAACATGACCAATGCCTCAGGCAACATAAGCTACAGGGTATACGGCAATGACTCATCAAACAACATGGGTTTCACAGGGCAGAGAAGTGTTCTTTTAAAGGCAAACACCCTGCCTGAAGTCATCAATGTCAGCATCACCTGCTCTGACCAGCGCAACAGGACCAATGGCAGCTTAACAGCATCCTGGGTTTTCTATGATGCGGACAACAATGAGGAACAGGGAAACCAGACCTTTTGGTTTGTCAACAGCACCTTGATTAACGCCTTTAACAATATTACCGCTATCAACAGCACCAATACATCAAAGAACCAGAACTGGACATTAAGCGTAAGGGTATTTGATGGAGCCAACTGGAGCACGTGGCAGAACTCCTCTGTTTTAACCATACAAAACACAGAACCGGTTCTTGCAGCAATAAGCAATATAAGTGTCAATGAAACAAATTATGTTAACATAACAGCCAATGCATCAGACCAGGATAATGAAAACCTGAGTTATGCCATAAATGACTCAAGATTTTCACAGAACAACAACCTTTTTTCATGGAAAACAAACATTTCTGACTCAGGAAGTGTTATTGTAAATGTTAGTGTTAGCGATGGTTCAGAGCAGGATTGGAAACAGGTCACAATAACCATAAATAATGCACTTGACACAGACAATGACGGACTAATAGACTTTGAGGATTCTGACGACGATAATGATGGAATAAATGATTCTTTTGACTTCATAAAGGGCAATGTGAGCAACATCAACTCAAGCATCAGCGGTCTTGCAATAACCTTCAATGGTTCTGATAATGCCACCAATCAGTTTAATGCAACATACTTTGTGCAGATTCTAAACAGCACAGAGGTTCTTGTTGAGTTTAACATAAGCCTGAGCAATGAAACCATGCTTGATATTTCAAACATGACCATTGAGAAGGATAACACCAACACAGGCTCCTTAATGGTCTACGGCATCAGCCTGCCGCAATCATCAACAAAGAACATCTTTGTGGATAATATAACACCTGCTCAGGGCATGTGCGTGAAAGACACGCATTCTTCATCTCTTGATGCCTTTAGCCAGGACTGCAAGGGTGCGTATGAGAGCTTTGTAGCATGCCCCGGAAGCATTAACCAATACTCCTGCAGCATTAACGGAACAAGGTTTAAGCTTTCTGGCTTGAACCACTCATCGGCAAAGCAGGCGAATGACACTGCCCCTCCGCTAATAACCAGGATTTCAACATCAACTTCTGGAACAGCAATAACCCTCAGCATTGTGACAGATGAAAATTCGAGCTGCAGATACGCAAGCTCAAACAATACCTATTCTGGCATGAGTTCAATGACTTCCACAAATGGTTTTAGCCACTCAAACTCCATAACCTACTCATCAACAAGCTCAGGAACATACTATGCAAGGTGCAATGATACCTTTGGGAATGTTATGGATTACTCCAACACAACTCCTTTCTCAATAACAATTGTAACCGGGCAGACCATTTCGACTGAAGGAGGAGGTGGAGGAGGTGGAGGTGGAAAGGCAATTGCAGGCAATGCAACAAACATCACTAAAGCAGGGATTAATGCCAGCAATGAAACCCTTATCAATGTTTCCAGTGCAAACATTACTAATGCTTCTATAGAGCAGCCAGCAAACATAGCCAACATGAGCCTTGAGGAGCCTATGCAAATACCCGCAGCACAAATGAACGAGAAAATCAAATTAGCTTATCTGGGAGTTATTTTAACGCTCCTTTCCCTGCTGTTGCTAATTATAATAGTTATAAGAACAAGGAAACCAGCATCAAGGAAGCTCAAGCCAAAATCAAAGAAGCTCAAGCCAAAGATTAAACTTCAATAATCCTTCCATAAGGTCCTGGGTTGATTACCTCTGTTTGTCCTATATAATCAAATTCTCCCCTGTTCTCGTGGAAGTGCCCGCACACAACAAACTTGGGCTTTGCCATTTCAACGAATTTCCTTATGCTCTTGCTGCCTGCATACTCATTGATGAAATCAAGCTTTGTCCCATACGGTGGAGCATGGGTAACCACAACCATCCTTGAATTATCTTTGTTTTTTTTAATGCTTTTAATGACAGAATTGCCAAACTTTTCAAAAGCCTCGTCTGTTAAAGAGAATCCTCCTCCGCCATAGCCAACAAAAATCACACCGTCTTTTTTGTAAGTTTTTTTATGAATAAACATAATATTATCAAACTTCTCGCATTCTTTTTTCAGATTTTCAGCATTCTCATGGTTGCCGTGAATCATGAGAACAGTCTTTCCAATCTTGTTAAGTCTGTCAAGCAGTACATCAAGTCCTTGCTCAAAAAGGCTCATGTCACCGGCGCACACAAGCATGTCAGCTTCCTTGGCTTTCTCCTCAATCTTCTTCAATGCCTTCATGTCCCCGTGTATGTCAACGAATGCCAGAATCTTCATGGGAAAAGGGCAATTGGCTTTATTATTTAAATATTGTTGAAAAAGACCATCACATAACTTCATAATAGTCTTCCAGCACCATCTTGTCAATGTTTTCAAGATTTCTTGTTGTGTACAGCCTTCCTGAGCCAATGTCTGCTATTTTTTTTGCCAGTGTTTTCCCTTTCCCGTCAAGTTTTATTCCAACAACAGATATTGTTATTTTGTTGTTTCTTGCAATGGACGCTGCTTCCAAAGTAAGCTCTTCAGGATTTTTTCCAAGGGTTGGCAGGGCATCGCTTATTATTATGAGATGTTTTGTGAAATCTCCTTCCGGAAACATGTTTATTGATTCTTTTATGGTTGTTGCAATGTCTGTTTCATTACTTGCCCTTATTGTTGTTATTTCTTTTAGTATTTTTATGAAGTCATTTGTTGGCTTAAGCTCCTTTCTTATGACATTCCCGAAAACAATGAGGCCAACCTCGTCTTTCTTGCTTATTGCATTGTATGCAAGTGCTATTCCTGCTCTTTTGCAGTTCTCTATCTTCTCTCCCTTCATGCTTCCAGAAGCATCTAAAGCATAGATTATGAAGCACTGCCCCTTGCTCTTGCGCCTGAAAGCCAGCAGGTCTTTTTCCTCAATGCTTGTGTGTCCTCGGCGTATTGCCTTTTTGACAGACTGCCTTATTGCTATGTCCTTGTAGCGCTCTTTCCTGTATTGCTTGGTGTCCTGTTTTTCTCCGTAGGCACTGCTCTTTTTGTGCTCTTTCTCTCCTAAGAAACCTTTTGTTACAAGTTTTTCTATTTCCTCAATGTATATGATTACAGAAGCCAGCTCAAAGCCCTTGCTGGTTATGCTGTTTTCATCTATAAAACCCTTCTCCCTCAACTCTCTCAGCTTTTTTTCTATGCTTTCCTTAAGCTCTCTCTGGAATTCAGGAAGTTTGATGTTCTTTTTGATGTAGGCATTATCATAACCGCTTAATAGTCTTATGAGCTTAGGTCCATAAATATGCTCTGCTAAGCTGTAGCTCTTGACAGCATCATCAAAAATGTTCTCAGGTATCACTGCAAAGCCCTGGTTAAGACTCTCATTTAGCAGTTCTCCTGCCTCTTTTATTTCCTTGTCTCCTTCAAGAACAGAGTGCATGAGCCCTTGCTCAAGACTAAAGCCAATCTTTCCAGAAATCTCTATTATTCTCTCCCTTGCTTCAGGCAATGCTTTTTGTTCCCTGTCACCGGCAACCACCCTTTTCCTTTACATCATGTTCCTGTGAGAACCTATTGAGCTTCTGCTTTACAAAGTCCTCTGCGCTCATGAGGTATTTTGCTGACGGCTTTAGGGATATCCTGTGAGCCAGCACAGAGACAACAGCTTCCTTTATGTCTGCCATATTGACCCTGCTGTCTTTTCTCAGAAGGCAGTTTGCCTGCGCCCTTTCGTAAAGCCCTATGGATGCCCTTACGCTGGGCTTTTTCTCCAGTTCATGGCTCTCCCTCAGGAATCTTACAAAGAGTATAATGAAGCTGAAGAGCTTGTCCGGAAACTCAGCAATGCTCTTCCCCTTTTTCCTTACTATCTCACTCTCAATGCCTTGTGTTTCAGGATATGTCATGTGTATTATATCAAAGCGGTCAATGAATACGTCTGATAATCTATCTGTGCTTGTGTCAGCAGGGTTCATTGTTCCTATGAAAATGAAATCCGCCTCAAGGTCAACATCATAGCTTGCTATGGTTGCCTTTCTTTCCTCAAGCACCTGCAGCAATGCATTCTGCAGCTTCTCAGGGCAGCGGTTTATCTCGTCAAAGAAAAGGATTCCGTTATTGGCTTTGAATATCTTTCCAGGGGTGAATGCTTCAAGGCTTAAGGGACCGAATTTAAGTGCCTTTATAGGGTCTATATCACCAAGCAGGTCTTCTGCTGTGAGGTCAGGGCTTCC
>CAYGWL010000047.1:0-5529 GCA_964353575.1 uncultured Methanosarcinales archaeon
ACGCAGAAGAGGGTTAATGCATTGTCAACAGACAAGAAAAAATGTGAGTATGTCCCAAGAGGGCCAATTGCCCTAATAAGCTTTGAATGAAAATAAGAAAAAAGATAAACACAGGAAAATAAGAAAAATGAGAATTACGAAAAAAACAGCAATGCTTGCATTAATGATTCTGATTTTACTAAGTATAAGTGCTCTTGCCCAGGCACAGCAAATAGTTGAAAAGAGGCTTCCAATAATAAGGGCAGAGTTTGACCAGTCGGTTACTTTAATCAACTACAACTTAACTAACAGCTCCGGAAAGAGCATTGGCTTGGAGATTGTTTACAGAAGCCTTAACGAGCAGCTCTTCAAGTTCAAGCCAGAAAAGGAGCTGGCAGACGGGGACTATGTTTTCACAATAGAAGCAAAGAGCCATGACACAGATATCACTAACACAACAATAAAGCAATTCACAGTAGAGATAGGAGCCTTGAAGATAACACTGATAAAGCCAAGGTTTGGCTACACAACAACCTCAACAGTTGATGTTGTCATAGACGCAAACAGGGAGGCAGAGTGCAAGTGGCAGTATATAGGAACCGAATCTTTCGCTAACATGTATGATTTTACATCAAGTGAGGGAACAACACTCACAAAGAAAGGCATTACTGCAACAACCTCAGGCACTGATTTCTATGTGAAGTGCAATGACACAGACACCAAGCAGATAGTTAGCAAACAATTCAAAATAATACTTGATGAAACACCGCCGAACATACACGCAGGAGCGTATCCCAATGTAATAGCGGAAAAGATAAATGGCTCATACCAAACAGAGATAATAGCAAGGTCCTTGGATGAGGACAAGATAGTGTGCAAATATGATACCATTACATCTAACTACAGCAGCATGCGCTACAGATTCCCTGGTTTTGATGAGAATAATGAAACATCCTACAAAGAAGTGCACCGCCAGGAGATAAAAAATCTTAATGACAAGACAAACCACACATACTATGTTGCGTGCAAAAACCTGGCAGGAATGGTTTCCAATACAGAAAGGGTTGAATTCAGGGTTGATTCAGATGCACCTGGACAGATAAGCATAATATCGCCTGAAGAGGGTCTTATAACATTAAATAATTCATTATTCCTTGAAGTCACCACCAATAGAAGAGCGGACTGCTCTTACGGCCGCAACGATAGCGCAATAGAAAAATCCGGAAGCTTCGGAACACTTGGCTATTGGCACTTAAGCAATAAGGTGAACTTCACTGACGGAAGATACACCTACTATTTCAAATGCAAATACACCACAGAGGCACAGGGAATTGTTTCAATGACCAATTCAGTAAGCTTCATAATAGACACAACACCTCCAAGCAAGCCAATTGTCAATGACACATCTCCTTTCAAAGGTATTCCTGAATACTCAATGTACCTGGACAGGCTTTATGGAAGCTGGAAATCAGAGGACAATCTCTCAGGAATAAATGGTTATGAATACCAGATACTCTCTTTAGGAAATGAAAGCACACTTATTGCCACAGGTTACACAGCAGAAGAACATGGATGGATATTAGACTTGAGTTTGGTTAATGGAACAAAATATTATTTCAGTGTAAAAGCAGAGAACAAGGCAGGCTTATGGAGCAAGAATGGAACAAGCGAAGGAGTAACAATAGACACCAGCAAGAAACCACTAAATGAAACAGCAAACTGCAATGACGGGCTAAAGAACCAGAACGAGACAAGCATTGACTGCGGAGGACCATGCTCTGGATGCAAAAAAGGAGAAAACTGCACAAAGGACAAGGACTGCCAGTCAGGGCTTGAATGCAAGAACAAGGCTTGCTCAGAATTGGACAAATGCTCCAATGGAAAACTTGACTACGGAGAAACAGATGTTGACTGTGGAGGAGTATGCGCATTAAAGCAAAAGCTTTGCGAAATAGGAAGCGCATGCCAGTATAACGATGACTGCGAATCAGGCTCATGCATACAGGAAAAGTGCACTGAAATGCCCAGCGCAGAGTGCGCTGCTGGACAAACCAAGGACTGCATGATTGATGAGTGCGAAGGCACACGAACATGCACAGAAGGAAGCTGGGGTCAGTGCGTTAAGGCAAATCCAGCGTGCGGAGTAGAAAAGAAAGGATTGCCCCAAATAGTCAAGCTTCTACTTTGGTTGCTTATACTGATTATTTTAGCTGTTGTTTGCTACTTTGGCTGGAAATACTACCAGCAATACCAGCAAAAGAAAAAGCCAAAGGCACCGCCAAAGATAGTGCCTCAGCCAGCATTCAGGCCTCCAACAGCAATTAGACCTCCAACAGCAATTCCAAGGGCGCCAGAAGCTCTTGGAAAGAAAAGAACTGAAGATGAGAGAAAGGAAAGAGTTGAGGAACTGAGGGAGAAGCTTAGAGGCGAACGCAGGGAGATAAAAGAATCAGAGCGCGATGAACTTTTCAGCGCATTCAGAGTGCCTGGAAAAACAGGAGCTGAACAGGAAAAAGAGGAAAAACCAGGAGTGAAGAAGGGAGCTGCCAAAAAACTGGCAAAAACAAAGGAAGAGGACGTATTCAGAAAGCTTAGGACAGAGACAAAGAAACTCAAGGAAGCCACAAAGAAACCTCTTAAAAAATAAGTTTTATATACTAAACACACTTCTCAGTCCAAGGGGGTTTAAAGCATGAGATTCGCACACATGGCAGACTGCCACATAGGAGGCTGGAGAGAGCCAAAGCTGAAGGAATTGAGCATAAATGCATTTTCAAAGGCAGTTAACACGTGCATTGACAGGAAAGTTGATTTTGTTCTTATCTCAGGAGACATGTTTGACACATCTCTCCCTGGAATTGATACACTTAAGGAGGTTGTTACAAGGCTCAAGCAGCTCAAGGACAGCAGCATACCTGTTTACATAATTCCAGGAAGCCATGACTTCTCGCCAAGCGGAAAAACCATGCTTGATGTTCTGGAAAAAGCAGGTTTGCTGGCTAATGTTGCAAATGCAGAGCTTGTTGGAGAAAAAATAAAGCTCAACTTCACAAGGGACAAAAATACAGAAGCAAAGATAACAGGATTGCTTGGCAGAAAAGGCGGAATGGACAGCAAGGACTACCGCAATCTTCTCAAAAAAGAGCTTGAGGAAGAATCTGGCTTTAAGGTTTTCATGTTCCACAACATGCTTGAAGAGCTTAAGCCAAGAGAGCTTGAGGAAGTAGCTGCAATATCAATCAATGACCTGCCAAAGAATTTCAGCTACTATGCAGGAGGGCACCCGCATCTTGTTGCCAAGAAGAAGCACGAAAACGGCTTTCTGGCATACCCAGGACCATTGTTTCCGAACAACTTCAAGGAAATAGAAGAGCTTGAAAACGGCGGCTTCTACATTGTGGAGGAAAAGAACGGAGAACTAAAGCTTGACTGGGAGCCCATAACAGTTGCAAATGTTTTCAAGCTAAACATCAATGCTGAAAACAAGACAACAGAGAAGATAGAAGAAGAAATAATGGAGGGCACAAGCAACAACGAGTTCATAAATACCATTATTACCCTAAGAATTTCCGGAAAGCTCAAGTCAGGAAAGACATCAGACATAAACTTCAGGGAAATCTTCAAGGCGCTCTATGACCGGGGCGCATATTTTGTAATGAAGAACACAGCAAAGCTCACCTCGCCTGAGTTTGAGGAAATAAGCGTGGAAAAGGCATCTGTTGAAGAAATAGAGGAATCATTGATAAAAGAGAACCCTCCAAAAACAAGGCTTGGCGAGGATGACACCAGAATGATTAAGCAAATCATGAGAGTGTTGTCAGAAGAAAAAAGGGAAGGAGAAACAAAAACAGTATTTGAAGACAGGATAAAGCATGAAGTTTCTAATCTTCTGGGCTTAGAGCTGTGACTTTCCCAGCTTTTTCAATGGTTATGTAATCCAATGACAGGATTTCTTCCAGAACTTCAGGCCGATCTATTATGATGCAGTAAACGCCTATGGACTTGTAATGATATTTAACCTCCACACCAAACTCGTTAAGCTTTTCCATCAATAAGCCATCAAGATTTTCATGCTTAGGAATAACAAAATACTCACCAGAAATAAAATCCTCATGATTATTGTTCCCTTCATTGTTTTTTTCATTATGCTCATTAATACCCTTTCTTTCACCATCATTACAATAATCAACAATATCCTCAATATTGCCAATATCACCAACATCACTCATATCTTTGGTTTCCATTTGTCTTTCACCACACAATATCTTTAAACTTCATCAAAACCTTCTTTGGCACATAATACTTATCAAGCACTGCGCCAAGCGCCTTGTCAGCCTGCACCAAACCACTGCCATATTCTTCTTCTTCTCCTAATCCAAGGGCAGTATCCTTCATGAGCTGCTCAGCATCGCTTGCTTCTGACAAAGAAAGGATTAAAGCCAGAACACCGCTTACCTGAGGAGCAGCCATGCTAGTGCCGCTCATAACATCATTGCATGACTCTATGTCAACTCCAGGAGCAGAGATGTCATTCTCATCATTGATATTACTGAACCATGCACGCTTGTTATAAAAGTCAGTTGCAGCACAACTTATAACAGGCGGAAAGGCAGCCGGATAGTCCTTGAAATTACCACCCCTGTTACCAGAAGCAGCAACAAGATAAAAGCCCTTTCCAGTGAAGTAATAAACCATTTCCTCCAAAGGCCTTGATGCAGAAGGACCGCCTAAGCTCATGTTCCATATATGAGCGCCGTGGTCAGCAGACCACTCCATGGCAGCCATCAAATCTGCTTCAGAGCCAGAGCCATTCTCATCCAGAATCCGCACTGAATACAAGGTAGAGCCAGGTGAGACGCCGTGCTCATAGCACACACAGCTTCCAGCAACATGGGTTCCATGACCATTCCTGTCCATTGGCTCTTCATTTCTTTCAACAAAATCATAACCCTTCAAGCTCCCAAAATTATCACAAAGATGAGGATGGTTGTAGTCAACGCCAGTATCAATTATTGAAAGAGTTACGCCCTCGCCAGAAGAAAGTTCTCGGGCTTTGTAAGCGCCTATCCTGTCCAGATTCCACAATCCCTGTGATTTTGCCTTTTCCGGGGATACGGAAAACCTGCTTGAGAGATAAACAGAGCTTATATACTGCTTCCTGAAAAGCTGCTCAAAAAATCCATTACCCTGCTTGCTCACTGCCTTTACTATTTTTTCAGCATCTCCTGCCTCAGTAATTATGCTTAGATAAGGCACTGTCCTGAAAACATGGGTTATGCTGCCAGCATGACTCAGCTCCTGGGCAACCTTGAACCTTTTCTCAGGATGAACACCTACAATGAGCTCAAGCCCATTTCCCTGCTCTTTCTTCTCATCAATAGCCCTTAAGAGCACAACCCTGCGCTCAAACTCAAGGTTACTGCGGCTGTGATGGCGGTATTGCTTAAACATACTAATATTAAATAAAAACAATTTTAATATGGCTTTCCAGGAAAAAAGCTATGATTTTACGGAGAAAGTGGAGGATTTACGGATTCAAAAAACAACAAA
>CAYGWL010000048.1:0-13233 GCA_964353575.1 uncultured Methanosarcinales archaeon
GATGATGTCAAAAACATTAAGCTCAACAGGAAGCTCCTTAGCCATGTCCTCAATTCCGTATTTGCGCTTTATCCTCTGGGATATATTCTGGAAAGGCATGTATTTGTCTGTCTTTGGGTCAAAGCCCACAGCTTCACAATCAAGGATGAATGACTTCCCGTCAACCTGCTTCTTTACATACTCAACAACCTCTGGAAACTGCTTTGTAACATTCTCCAAACGACGGGTGAATATGATAATTTCCTTGTCCTTGTGAACCTGCATCCTGAAGCCATCAAGCTTAAAGTCAGCAATTGCCGGCTTGCCAACCTTTTCAAAACCCTCCTCTATGGTATTAACCTTGAGAGCAAGCATGACTTTGAGAGGCATGCCTATGCTCAGGCTTATTTCATCCAATCCCCTTATTCCCTGACGAGCCTTTTCAGCAACAACAGCAAAATCATTTGTTAAATCATAGGCCTCCTGCAGGCTGTCCATAAAGAAATTATACACTTCACGAGCAGTTTTTTCATCCTTAACGAGAATGAAATCATACTTCGATATGTCCTTGTTCATAATGCCGTCAAAAGAGCTTGCTTCTAAAGCATTCTTTTCTTTAAATTTATCCACTTCCTCCTTAAAGCTGTTGTTTATGGGCTTATGGCATTCAAGGCATTTACTAGTCTTGGGATTCCACTCCTTGCAATTATCGCACCTGAAGAAAATGCCAACAACCTTTGGAAAATATGCCCACACTACGGCATCCCTTAAAGAACCAGCTCCAACCCCCACTCTGAGCTGTCCGAGGACTGTCCTGACAATATATTTTGCCTCTAAGGGTTTTGAGGATGTGAGCAGCTCAGCTATCAAGCCTGTTTTCCTGTCAACAGAACCACTACCGCTTATCTCAGCCAATTTTCTCAAATTAGAAAAAACCTTTGATACACTTAGTTCCTCTCTATGTAGGGTTGCCTGCTTCTTTCCCTTTATGAGCTCTTCTGTAACTACACCAAGGTCTCCTTTTTTCTTCCACTCCCTCTCAACAGCATTTGTGTTTATGCCTGTGGCAGTGCTAATGGCTTTTAGCATAATCTGAGAAGCAACACCAGCTTCCCTCTCATCCCAGGTTGGGTAAATCCTGCCCTGAACAAGCAGCACTATCTTCTGGATTTCATCAACATCGCTCGCCTTTAAAAGCTCGGCTATATGATGAGTCTTATCAAGACGCTTAGATGCTGCCTCAAGCTTCTCGTAAACATCGACCAAAGAGGAGTATTTCATAAAACAAACATAGAATCCTTAATTTAAATAGTTTTTGTAAAAAGTGCTTTGTTGCAAGTTTTTTATTTTTTTTCTCTAATTGGTTTTGGAAATAGTCTCGACGTTTTTCTTAGAGGAGACCGACAAGACGGGCGCCGCCGCCGTTGAGATAGTCGCCGCCATTAGCATTAGACTTGCTGTTGAGGTAGTAGACAAACCAAGCCCGCATGATAGGACTTTTCTGTTCAGAACACAAATAAATACCCATTGCTATATCCGTACCATGCATTTCTTTTACTTCTGCAAATACTGCATTTGTAAACTCTCTTAATAAGTAATCGTCTCTTGCTAAGGCTCGCCAGACTGGATGTGAGTTTACTTTTGATTTTTCTAATAGTCCACCAAGCCCTGCCTCTGCCAAGTAAGCTCTTGAGAACTCTTCTCCATCTAACTCTGCGTATTCTTGTGGAGTAAGAATTAAAGCTCCATAGCTTAATTCTGTATCAGGTTGAATATCTTTTAATGGCTGAGCATCACACACTACCTTTACTTTACCACTATGATAGGCAACTCCATCAATTGTGTCAAAAAAATTGTTAAGCCAGAAATCTTTTTGTTCAGGACAGCTCTTAATGGCTTCTAACCTTGCCCTCATTACATCCGACACACCCATTGGTATTAAGCCAGTTTTTATTAACTGGGGCATTAAATCTCCGTATGCCTGTCCTTGAAAAGTTTGATATTCTTTGCCTAAAATTTTTTGCATTTTTATGACATTCACTGCAAAGAATGAAGACTGATGATTATTTAAACCTTTTGTTTTAGTTACAATGGAGTGGTTACTTTTTTTGGGAGAGGGCGACTGGATTTTGTTAAGGATATTTAGAAGCTTTACATAACAAAACAACAAAATTTATTAATAAGGCGGCACTATGTTGCTTAAAATGGATGTTTTTGAGTGCATGAAGAGCAGGCGTTCTGTAAGAAAGTTTTTAGAGGTTCCTGTGGAATGGGACAAGATTGGAAAGATACTTGATGCTGCAAGTTTTGCCCCAAGCGCAGGAAACCTGCAAACATGGAAATTCATAATTGTAAGGGATGCTGATAAGAGGCACAAGATAGCAGAAGCATCACTTCAGCAGTGGTGGATGGAAAAGGCACCAATCTTCATAATTGTGTGCGCAGAGATGCGAAGGATAAGGCAGTTCTATGGTGTAAGAGGTGAGCGCTTGTATGCAATACAGAGCTGCGCTGCTGCTGCGCAGAACATGCTGCTGGCTGCTCATGACCTTGGCTTGGGAGCTTGCTGGGTAAGCGCCTTTGATGAAAATAGAGTTTCTGCAATACTTTCAATACCAGAGGATGCTGAGATAAGGCCACAGGCAATAATCCCAATCGGCTATCCAGGTGAAAAGCCAAAGGCTCCGCCAAGATTTTCTTTAGAAAACAATACATATTTAGAAATGTGGAGCAAGCAGAGCCTTGGCAAGACAGAAGACATAAGCGAGGTGCTTTGGGATTTCAAGATAGGAGAAAAGGCAGTAAAGGCAGGGAAAAAGGCTGCTAAGGGCATAGATAAGATGACTGAGAAGCAGAGGCAAAAACTTGTAAAGTCCATAAGGGAAAAGGCAAAAAAGGTTCATGAGCAGATAACTCAGAGATTAAAGAATAAAAAAAGGGTTTGAAAAGAGCACGAATATGCTTCATTCTGGGGCTTAATCCTTCTTAAAACCACGTTTGAAATCATATACCCTATAATAAACCAGTATACAAAATAGTAACATTTATATATTAGTTTGCTTTTTAGTTCTTATAGGCAAAATGGTGATTTTATTTGATAGATTCAATCTGTCAGAAGACATTTACGAGACTACATTCGCAACCAGCCAGCAAAGCATTGTTGCCAGGCTATTGATAAATGAGCTCAAGGCACATGAAAATGAGATGAACAGGACAGAAATGTCCATGTTCGCAACACAGCTTCATGAAGGAAAGATAATCACAACCATTGACCGACCAGAATACAAGGGGAAAAAGGTGAAGCTGAGCTATAACAAGCGCCAGTTTTACGATCGCATACTAACACCCATGAAGGCAATGGGACTCATAGAGTATGACCTTTACAAAAAAACTTACAAGCTTTCAGACAAATTCAACAAGGCATTAATCCAGGTAGGATTAATGTGGGTACAAGAATATAATCGCAGACCGGGTTTAAGATGACAGAGGCTCCCTAACAGACTTCTCTCGAAAACCACCCCACATCTCAAACCCTTTTTAGGGAGCCTTTCCTTTTCACGCTCATATGCAAAAAACGCTGGTAGAAGACGAGGAAATATTCAAAGGATACAGGACACTCCTTCTTGAGAGAGGCAAGGCTAGCCAGGATACGGACAGGAATAGACCAATACCAAAAAGGATTATGGAATCAATTGCCAGCCAGAGCAGCGATAAACAAGGTAGTGATAAGAGTTGTGACAAGAGTAAACCATTGCCTGAAAAGCTTTTGGGTTCAGTTACCACATCAGATATTAACAGGAACAATCCTGTGCCAAAAAACATTTTGGGCTCAAGTGCTTTAGAGAGTATTGAGAAGAAGGAAGCCATGCCTGAAGGTGTTTACGAACAGGTTGTTATTAAAGATGCTGATGAAAACAAACAATCGATTGAAAAAACCTCATCACAAAGTCTTACTCAGGAAAACAGCAGGAACAAGCAGATACCCAAGAGGATTCTGGAAGCCATTAAAAATGCCTCCCAAAAACCATTGTCAAAATACTTTGAAATACAAAGGACAAGAACCCTGAACAAGGTAGAAGGGGTAATAGGAGCAGCATCAGCAAAGATTGCAAATGATGTCAATGCAAACTGCATAGTATCAATAGAAAGATCAAACATGGGATTAATGGACACATCAGACAAAGAATCCGATGACCCCAACATAACCAGCGTCAAGGTTGTGGTATTCAAAAAAATAGAGAATGGCTATAAGAAATCAGAATACCACACAAGGATGAAAGTGCAGTCTTCAGGCTCTATCATTCCAATAAAAGAACTACTTATGGAGGGCATAAGCAAAAAATACATACAGAAAGGCGACCGCATAGTGTGCGTTGGCGATGAAAGCGTTGGAATGGGATACAAAGGGCTCATATTCATATTCGATGTTGACAAGGTATTCTTCAACATGAGCACACATCGTCTAACGCAGAACGTAAGCACAGAGGTATTGGAAGCAATAATAAACCTAGCTCTGGAGATAGGAAACGAGGGCAGAGAGGGAAGAAAGATAGGCACAGCATTTGTAATAGGAAAAAGACAAGACATAATGAAATACGGAAAACAGATAATAATCAACCCATTCTCCAACTACCCTGAAGAAGCCCGCTTAGTAAGCGACCCGAACATGAAAGAAACCGTAAAAGGATTTGCACAGCTCGACGGAGTCTTTATGGTAGATGAAAAAGGAGTTTTACTATCAGCAGGCACATTGATAAACCTGAGCCTTGACGGTGTAGAACTTCCAGGAATGGACGGATTCGGAACAAGACACAGGTTTTCAGCAGCAATAACAAAGCTCACAGAAGCAATAGCAGTTGTTGTATCAGAAAGCGGAGGCGTTGTCAGGGTTTTCAAGGACGGAAAGGCGGTTATGAAGCTGCCTTAACGCATTAAACATTCATCTGTGCCAGCCGAGCCCTTGCTTCGCAAGGGTTACTTTCTCCTCCCTGTGAAGAATCAAGGGAGGAGAAAGTAAGTTCAGCATTGCTGAACCTCAGCTGGCACAACTTATCAACTAAAAAGTAGCCAAAACAAAAATCTTTTTATACCATGAACCACTAACTAATAGCCAGAAGGGCCCATGGTCTAGTGGTTATGATGTCGCCTTCACGAGGCGGAGGTCCCCGGTTCGAATAGGTCAGGCCAATGGCCAGCCATTGAAAGTCCGGGTGGGCCCATTCAAGGAGATGAAACCTATGGACCCAAACAAACTTCCAGAGCTTTACAACAAGCTTGTTGAAGTAAGACAGCTCACCTCACCTCTGCAGGAACAGGGCTTTGGCGGTGCACAGCAAATAATCATCTGTTGTGACAGAATACAAGAAGCGATTTCAAGGTACAACAGAGGTTCAATAACAAGGATTTCTGAAGTGGAATATGAAGCAAAGAGGAACTTACAACTCGCCTTGAAACACGCAGCTGCTCTTAAAAAAGAAATAGGAGCAAATCCGGTAATTGACCAGATAGCCATAAGAATTGTTGAATGCAGCAGACTCGTCTAAAAAAATGAACCTAAAAAAGTGGCAGGAAGAGCAGATAGAGCTTGCTAAAAGAGTCATGGTAAAGGATGACTTCAAGAGGATAGAGACAATAGCAGGAGCAGATATCGGATTCTTTTCAAACAAAGGTGTTTGTGCAGTAGTTGTCTGCAGCAAGGACATGAAAATCATTGAAAAGCAGACAACTATGGCTGACATTAAAATTCCTTACATCAGGAACTTTCTTTTCTACAGGGAAGGTGAGTTGATAATTGAAACATTCAGAAAGCTAAGCAAAAAGCCGGATGTGCTTATGGTTGACGGTAACGGAATAATGCATCCACTGCGCATGGGAATAGCGTCCCAGCTTGGTGTCTTGCTCGACCAGCCTACCATCGGGATAACAAAAAACCTGCTGTGCGGAAAGCTTGAGGGCAATAAAATCATGTTTAACAATGAAATAAGGGGAGCAGTTGTCCAGACAAAGCAGTTTGCAAAGCCACTCTATGTTTCAGCAGGGCACAGGATAAGCCTTGACACAGCTGTCGAGCTGGTGAAGGAATCTATGAGATACCCCCACAAGCTTCCAGAACCACTGCACCTAGCGCATAGGTTAGCGGACAAGATGAAGAAAGAGTTCATGAAGGAAGAGGTAACTAATACCAAATCTGATTTATGAGTAGATTTTTATACCTTTTCTGTTTTTTATTGGATGAGGAGAATGGCAAATGAACAGATAAGGATAGCACTTAGTAATTATTTTGAGATACTTGAAGGCAAAAGAAAACCCAGGTTTAAAGTAAACAAGGCGCTCTTGCTGGAAAAAATAAAAGCTTCTAAGGGAATTCTAAAGAACTGCGAATTGTGTGAAAGAAAATGCCACGTCAACAGATTAGATAATGAGCTTGGATTCTGTAAAGTTGCAGACAAGCCCATCGTGACAACATACTTCACACACCTTGGCGAGGAGAGCATGCTTGTTCCCTCATTCACAATATTCTTCTGGTCATGCACCCTGAGCTGCCAGTTCTGCCAGAACTGGAGCATAAGCCAGAGGACAGAGATAGGGCACATCTACAAGGAGCAGGAGCTGGCAGGATTCATTGACAGGAATAGGCACTGCAAGAACATAAATTTTGTTGGAGGAGAGCCAACACCCCACCTGCCCTTTATCCTAAAAACATTGAAGTATGTTAAAGCAGACATGCCTGTTGTGTGGAACTCAAACTTCTACATGTCAGAAAAGTCAATGGAATTGCTCAAAGATATTGTTGATGTTTACCTTTCTGACTGGAAATACTGGAGTAATGAATGCGCAAAGAGATTATCCAAAGTTGATAACTATTTAGAGATTGTCAGAAGAAATCATGAGCTGGCTTTCAAGGATTCAGAGATGATAATAAGACACTTAGTATTGCCCAATCACTTTGAGTGCTGCACAAAGCCCATACTAAATTTTATTGCTGAAAGTTTTGGAGACAAGGTTGTTGTGAATTTAATGGCGCAATACCATCCGGAGTACAGGGCTAATGAGCACCCTGATATAAACAGAAGGCTGACCCTGGTTGAGTTCCAGAAAGTTATTGATTATGCCAAAGAATTAAATCTTAACTTCATAACCTGAGCATTTCAAAGTATTCTGATAATTCTTTTAATGACTTTGTGTTGAGAATGTCTTTTTTCTCTGCCCAGCCACGCCTTGCAGTTGCCACTCCAAGCTCCATGAAGCTTAGATGGTCAATGGCATGAGAATCTGTTCCTATAACAAGTTTGCATCCAGCTTCAATGGCTGCCTTCACATTGACATCATTCAAATCAAGCCTCGCAGGATGGGCATTTATTTCCAAGAAAATGTTCCTGTCTTTTGCAACTCTGAAGATTTCCCTTAAGTCAAGCTCATAAGCAGGCCTTTTATTTATGAGTCTACCGGTTGGATGGTCAAGGATGTCAATGTGCTTGTTCTCCATGGCTGTTAATATTCTTTGTGTCATTTTTTGTCCCGTTGACTTAAAGCCAGAGTGTATAGCAGCAGTAACTATCTCAAACCTTTTCATCAAATCATCAGGATAATCAAGGCTTCCATCAGCCTTTATATCAACCTCAATTCCAGAAATAACTCTTATACCTTTTAACTTCTTGTTAATCTTTTTTATCTCATCAATTTGTTTCAAAAGACTTTCCTCATCCATGCCATGGGCTATTACCTGTGACTGGCTGTGGTCAGCAATGCCAATGTATTCATAGCCCATGCTTTTTGCTGCCAAGGCAAGCTCCTCTATTGTGCTGTTGCCATCACTATACTTAGAATGTATGTGCAAATCACCCTTTATGCTGTTGTAAGCAATTAGTTTTGGCAGTTTTCCCTTGATAGCTGCCTCTATCTCTCCAGTGTTTTCCCTTAATTCTGGCTCCATCCAGCTCATTCCAAGCTTTTTGTAAATCCGCTTCTCGTACCTGCCCTCAACCATCTTATTTGTTTTTTTGTCAAACAATCCATACTCACTGAGCTTATAGCCTTTCTTTATGGCAATGCCCCTTAGCTTAATGTTATGCTCCTTGTTGCCTATAAAGTATTGTAGGGCAGCTCCAAAGCTTTTCTCAGGCACGACCCTTAAATCAACCTGCAAGCCGCTCTTCAGCAAAACGCTTGATTTTGTGGGGCCTTTTGCCAACACCCTTGAAACCTCTTTCATGATTGTAAAGAAGTTCATTACCTTTTCAGGTTCTTCAGAAATAACTAGAATGTCCAAATCACCAACGGTTTCTTTCATCCTCCTCAAGGAGCCTGCTAATTCAACCCTTTCAACAAACTTCAACTTCTTTAAACCAGACTCAAGCTCTCTTGCAATAGGCAAAGCCAGTCCTAACAACATCCTTGCCTTGCCAGCCCTAATAAGCTCTATACCCTTTAATATGTCCTCCTCGCTCTTCTCGCCAAAGCCAAAAAGATTTGATATCTTGTGCTGATGGCATGCCCTTTCAAGCTGCTCAACATTGGAAATCTTAAGCTTCTCATGCAGCACTTTAGCCCTCTTGGCTCCTAAGCCAGGAACCTGCATTAACTCAGTTAAATGCTTTGGAACTTGTTTCTTTAGCTGTTCATAATACTTCAGCTTGCCTGTCCTGAGTATCTCCTCTATTTTCCTGGCAATGTTTTCCCCAACACCAGGAATATCTTCCAGTTTGCCCTTTTTGTGATATTCTTCAATGTCTCCTGTCAAGGTTTCTATGGATTTAGCCGCCTTTCTGTATGCGCGGGGCTTGAACTGCACATCCTGCATCTCAAGAATGTCTGCTATTTCATAGAAGATGCGTGTTATCTCAAGGTTCTTCATGGAATTAACCTGGATTTTCTAGTATTTAAATTTTCACATAAAAATATTATCATTGGACACTGGACATGGCTGCGTAGCGCTTAAAAAGGCTTTTGCTTAAGTGATAATAATGATAAAAACAGGCGTATGCAATCTGCCTCTTCATCCAGGCAAATGCCCGCCGTGGCTCTTCAAGCGCATGAAAAAGCTTGGAGGAGTGATATCAGAGATAATAATTGAGGAATATGGACAAAAAGAGTATCTTAAAAGGCTGAGCGATCCATATTTTTTTCAGGCACTTGGATGCGTGCTTGGCTTTGACTGGCACTCATCCGGCTTAACTACCACTGTTTGTGGTGCATTGAAAGAAGCCATTAATGATGCAGATTTTGGAATAAAGGTTGCTGGTGGAAAGAAATCCGCCAAAAGAACACCTCTTGAAATTGAGAACTCCTTCTCATTATCCACCAGCAACATCCAAAAACTTGTTTATGCTTCAAAGATGACAGCAAAGGTTGACAACAGCCTTGTCCAGGACAATTATGCTATTTACAGCCACACCATTATTTTCACTGAAGAAGCAGAGTGGGCAGTGATACAGCAGGGGCTTAACAATCATAACTCTTATGCAAGAAGATACCACTGGCTTTCTGACAATGTTGAAAGCTTTGTGGAAGAACCGCACAGCGCTATCTGCTGCGACAAAAAGGAAAGTGATGTGCTTGACATGACCAATAAAAATAGTGAAGAAGCAAGAAAAACCAGTCTTGATATTGTCAATGACAATCCCCAGCATTTGCTGAAATACTTCAATGGGCAAGCATTGCTCAATGATTTTATTGATAGTAATCACAAAATTAATGAAAACAACAGCAGCGTTAAAAGATTGCACCTGCCTAAATCCCATTTCATTATTAACATGAGAAAAACCAACATACAGACCTTGCAGATGGCTTACGAGCTCCAGCCAAAGAATTATGAAGAGCTTGTGGCAATAAAGGGCATCGGACCAAAAACAATAAGGTCGCTTGCACTGATTTCCGAACTTGTTTATGGAACGAAAGCAAGCTGGAAAGACCCTGCAAAATACAGCTTTGCCCACGGCGGCAAAGACAAAATTCCATATCCTGTAAATAAAAGGCTTTATGATAATAATGTTAATATCTTAAAAGAAGCAGTGAGCAATGCAAAGCTTGGTGATAAAGAAAAATTGCACGCCATCAGGAGGTTAAGCAGTTTTTATCAATAAAATTTAAATACTAGAACGCATATATTCCTCTTAAAAGCATTGGGAGGTGGATTTCGTGGCTGAAGAAAAGCAAATCGGAAAGATAACCCACTTTTTTGGCGGAATAAGCGTTGCAGTGATGGAGCTAAGTGACAAGATAAAGGTAGGGGATGAGATACACATAAAAGGCGCAATGACAGACTTCACCCAGAAAGTAGACTCCATGCAGATAGAGCACAAGGAAGTCAAGGAAGCCAAGAAAGGCCAGTCCATAGGGTTAAAGGTAGCTGATAAGGTAAGGGAAGGAGACGCTGTTTATAAAGCTTAGATAAAGTAAGCATTTTAGTCTGATTTCTTTTGACTTAAATCCTTTTCTAAAACCTTAACAAAACCAAAACTTATTTATAATGTTTGAAGTTAGGAATGCATATGGTAAAAACAAGGAAGGAGCTTGTAAGGGCGTACATAGAGTTTTACAAGAGCAAAGGCCACAAAGAAATACCTAATGTAAGCCTTGTTCCTGAGCATGACCCAACTGTGCTTTTCACAACAGCAGGCATGCACCCATTGGTTCCTTTCCTTCTTGGGCAGCCTCATCCGCTTGGAAAAAGGCTGTGCAATGTTCAGAGATGCATACGCACAGGAGACATAGAAGAAGTAGGAGATAAGGACCATCATACATTCTTTGAGATGCTTGGAAACTGGAGTCTGGGTGATTATTTCAAGAAAGAGGCAATAGAATATTCCTTTGAATTCTTCACAAAGGTCTTAAAGCTGCCTTTTGAAAGGCTTGCAGTAACATGCTTTGCAGGAGACAAGGATGCTCCAAGAGATGAGGAGTCTGCCAGAACATGGGCTTCATTGGGCATACCAAAGGAAAGAATAGCATTTCTTACTAAAAAAGACAACTGGTGGGGACCTGCTGGCAAAACAGGTCCATGCGGACCTGACACAGAGATATTCTGCTACATGACTAAAAATGCGCCAAAGAAATTTGATCCAGAAGACAAAAACTGGGTAGAGATAGGCAATGATGTAATCATGGAATACAACAAGACCTCAAAGGCATATGAAAAGGCAAAGCAGAGAAACGTGGACTTTGGAGGTGGGGTTGAGAGGATGCTCATTGTTTTGGAAGACTGTGATGAGAGTTACATGACCTGTGTTTGGAAGCCAATAATAAACAGGATAGAAAAACTCTCTGGAAAAAGATATGGAGATAATGAACAAGAAACAAGAGCAATGAGAATAATAGCAGATCACATCAAAGCTTCTGTTTTCATAATTGCTGACGGAATTACGCCTTCAAATGTTGAGCAGGGATATGTTTTGAGAAGGCTAATAAGAAGGGCAATAAGGTATGGAAGGCTTCTGGCAATTGAGAACTTCACAAAGTCTGTTGCACAATCTGTTTTCCCAATTTACGATGATTACGAAAATGTGAACAAAAACGAGGAGAACATCCTTACAGAACTTGAAAAGGAAGAAAAGAGATTCCTATCAGTATTAAAATCAGGACTAGGGAGTTTTGAAAAAATAACAAAAGAGAAAAAGAAAATCTCAGGAAAAGACGCATTCCTGCTCTACCAGAGCTACGGCTTTCCCATAGAAATGACAAAGGAGCTGGCAGAAGAAAAAGGCATTAGTGTTGATGAAAAGGAATTTGAAAAAGAGCTCACAAAGCACCAGCAAAAATCAAGGACAGCAACCCAGGGCAGATTCAAATCAGGGCTTGCAGACCATTCAACTATTGTAACAAGACTGCACACAGCAACTCACTTATTGCACCAAGCCCTAAGGGATGTGCTTGGAAAGCATGTTATGCAGAAAGGAAGCAACATAACGCCGGAAAGATTAAGGTTTGATTTTTCTCATGACAAAAAAATGAGTGATGAAGAAATAAAAAAGACAGAGAATATTGTCAATGAAAAGATAAAACAAGGATTAGAAGTAAAAAGGGAAGAAATGACACTTGAAGAGGCGAGAAAGAAGGGAGCAATGGCACTGTTTGAAGGCAAATATGATGAAAAGGTCTCTGTTTACTCAATAGGCAGCTACTCAAAAGAGGTTTGCACAGGACCTCATGTCAAGAATATATCAGAACTTGGACATTTCAAGATACTTAAGGAAGAGGCGGTTGCTGCAGGCATAAGAAGGATAAAGGCTAGGCTTGAGTGAATTCTGGGAATTTAAAATTCTGCCATTATGATAAATTAAATTGTGAGAATTAAGATTTGTATATGGTATCATGGTGATCATAATCCTCAAAAGAAACAGTTTTATTTTGATGATCAATTTTAAAGACCAACACAAAATGTCCTAAATGAACTCTGTTAAGACCTTTCATATTGTGACTCAGGAATTTGTAACTGTGATTTGGGTCTGCTAAAATAGAATCCATTTTTTTACGGACTTGAGAATACTCCATGGAGTCTTTCTTTTTGAGTTTAGACA
The DNA here is from genome assembly GCA_964353575.1 of uncultured Methanosarcinales archaeon. Lineage (GTDB taxonomy): Archaea > Nanobdellota > Nanobdellia > Woesearchaeales > CAYGWL01 > CAYGWL01. The sequence goes on from CAYGWL010000048.1 coordinate 12,495, forward strand.
GTTTTTTAACAATCTCTTCGCTGTAGAGGTCTTTATACATCAATCTACCTTTTTTTCAAATTCCTTTCGAGAAAAATGTTTTCCGCCTATGATTTTGGCTAATTTAGTCTTGTATTCAGGCCTTAGTTCAGGTTCCAGCGCTGTTTGTTCATACTCCAATACAACCATGTTTATTGCTTGGGATTTATCTTTTAGACCAAACTTTGCTTTTACTATATTCAAAACTCTGTTTGTGTGCTCATCAACATTTATTACGGCTTGTACCATATTACATCACATATATAAATATGTATATCTTATATATAAAGCTTTCTGTTTTGGAATCCCAAGTACCCAACAACTCTTTTATTGCGTTTTGTGCTTTATTGAACGGTCTTTTTCTTAACTTTGCGGACACAGGTTTACAGAACTTCGTAAATGAAAACGAGTTTAACCACGCTTAGTCACAATTTTTGAGTCAGCCTAATTTGTGGATAAGCCCACGAATTATTACTACTCTTAAAAGACTAAAAACCAAAAAGTTTAAATACTGCTCTCCTTTACCCACCTTATAATAATAAGTAGGTAATACAAATGATAGATTTAACAAAACTTGTGGATGCAGATAGGATGTATAAGCATGCTGATCTATTAGCTTTCTCAGCTGGAATGCGATCTCAAGGATTGAAGGATGATGAAACGCTTGTTGTTCCGCTTGTGGATTTATCCGAAGAAATGGATTTGCGATTATTATGTTATG
>CAYGWL010000049.1:0-9355 GCA_964353575.1 uncultured Methanosarcinales archaeon
ATTTCAATGAACCACATAGCTGCGCATTATTGCCCTGATGCTGATGACAAAACCCTTTTCTCTGACCAGCTTGTTAAGATTGATGTCGGAGTGCATATTGATGGATGCATTGGTGACAATGCCGCAAGCATTGACTTAAGCGGAAAAAATGCAAAGCTGGTTGAGGCATCGCAAAGGGCATTGGATGCTGCCATAAATGTAATCAAGCCAAATGTCAGCCTTGCAGAGATTGGGCAGGCAATAAAGGATGTCATAACAAGTTACGGCTTTTCTCCCATAAATAATCTTAGCGGTCATGGCTTAGGTTTGTTTGATATTCATGCAGAGCCCACTGTTCCTAACTTTAACACTCATGATTCAAGCCAGCTGGCAGATGGCTTGATAATTGCCATAGAGCCTTTTGCAACAACCGGCTCTGGCATGGTTATTGAGACAAGCAATGCTGCAGTTTTTGCACTTGTTAAGAAAAAGCCTTTAAGAATCGGGAGAGAAATCCTGGATTTCATTGCCAATGAGTATGGCGAGCTTCCTTTTGCAAAGCGCTGGCTTGAGCAGAATTTCCATAAGTTAAAGGTAGATCTCGCAATAAAGAGCATGCTGAATCAGGGCATAATAAGGGATTATCCGCCTTTGATAGAGAAAGAGAGAGGTCTTGTGAGCCAGGCAGAGCACACAGTCATGGTCAAGGATAAGCCAGTCATTCTGACAAAATTAGTCTGACAAGATTATTCTGATGAAGGACTAAATTTTAACTCAGCTATTCTCTGGTCAAGTTCCGTCAGGAGCTCTTTCATAACATCCTCTGAAATGAGCTCGTTCCTGTGGGCTTCTCTTATTGCATCCTTTCCAGCGTCGAATGCAACGCTTTTGATGATGTTAATCTGTTCAAGCTCGAGCTCAGGATTTTCTTTTATCAGTATTTCTATTTTCTTCTCTGTCTTCTTGTTAAGTTCATCATAGCCTTTTATAACATCTTCATAAACCTTTTTTGAGATTGCTCCTTGCCGGTAAAGCTTCTCAACCTCTGCTTTTGCTGAGATATTAACAAGCAATTGTCCAAGGAGTATCTGGTAGCGCTTGTCCCTTTCCTTTCCTTTTAATCCGAGAAGGCTTATAACTGGTTTTATGGTTATCCCTTGGATTATAAGGGAAAACAGGACAACTCCGAAGCACATTGAAAGCAGCAAGCTCCTTTGAGTCAAGCTTGCTGGCAGGCTCAGTGCAAGCACCATTGATACAGAGCCTCTTAAGCCGCCCCATACAAGAACATGGTTCCAGCTCATATCAATCTTTCTTCCTGTCCTGCTGAGTATGGCGGATAATGGGTAAACAGCAATCACCCTGCTGAGAAGCACTACTACAAATGCAATGGCTATTGGCTGCCAGTAAAGCATAAGCGTGCCGATTTTTATCTCCAAACCTATCATAAGAAATATTAAGGAGTTAATCACAAAGCTTACATATTCCCAGTTAGAGCTTACAGCCAGCCTTGTGCTTGCGCTCATGACCTTTGAGCTGAAAAAGTTTATGTAAAGTCCTGCGAAAACAACAGCTATTATGCCTGAAACAGTTACGTACTCTGCTATTATATAACTGCCATAAGCCAATGCTGTTGTCAATGTGAGTTCAACAAACGGCTCATCTACCCTTTTTATAACCTTAACAAAGATATATCCTGCCAAGAATCCGACACCTACGCCTCCAATCACATTTTTTAAAAAGAGAAGCGATGCATTTGCAAGGGTTATCTGCTGGGCAAGCAGCAAACCAAGCAATACCTTGAAAAGAACAATTGATACTCCGTCATTGAATAATGCTTCGCCCTCAATTATTGTTGTCAGTCGCTTTGTAACCCCCATTTCCTTGAAGACAGATATCACTGATATAGGGTCTGTTGGAGCTATTATGGCGCCGAACAAGAAAGCAATTTGAAGAGGAAGCTTAAGCAGCAAGTGCAGTGCTAATCCAATAACCAAAATTGATATTAAGGTTCCTGCAAAGGCAAAAACAGAAACCGAACGTTTGTGCTTTATAAGTTTCTCAGTATTCAGGCTTATGGCTGCCTCAAATAGAAGCGCTGGAAGGAAGATTGTGAACAACAACTCTGGAGTCAATGAGAATCCTTTTATCACCTCCAAGAAGCTGAGGGCGAGCCCTGTAATGACCAAGGCTATGCTGTAAGGAAGCTTAACCCTCCTGACAACAAGGGAAACAACAGAAGCCACCAGCAGCAGCTCGATGATGCTGATTAAAGAAGATCCTATTACCTCTATCGCCATTTTCAAAAAAAGCAGAAACACAGCAATTATTTAAAGCTTTTTAATTCAGAAGCATCGCATTAACAAAATATAAAAAAATAAAATATTTACAAGAGATCTACTCCTTTTTCTTCTTTGCCTTCTTTTCAGAACTGCAACCACAACCACAGCCTGCGCACATAATACCACCTCCTGAAGATTGTTAAATCTGTTTCTTTAAAAACCTTATTAATTCTTCCTGTGTTAACATTTCTTCCTTTCCTGTTTCCATATCCCTTATTTTAATCTTTCTGTTTTTCAACTCTTCTTTTCCAACTATCACAACATAGGGGATGTTCAAGGAGTTTGCATAGTCCAAGTTCTTGCTTATGCCTCTCCCAATCAGGTCTATATCTGTCTTTATTCCTGCCTTTCTCAATTCCTGCGCTACCTTCAAGGCCTCATTTGTTGTCTTTATTGGAATAACATAAGCCTTAGTAACACATTTCAATACTTCCTTCTTTCCAAGCTTTATTGCCTCTGTTATTGGCTCAAGTCCAAAGCTTATTCCTGTTGCTGGAATCCTGTTTTTTTTGCCAAGGAAGCTGCCAATAACCTCATCATACCTTCCTCCTCCTGCAACGCTTGATGTTACCTCTGATTTCTTTAAGAAAACCTCATACACAGGGCCTGTGTAATAAGAAAGTCCTCTTGCCAGTGCAGGATTGAAAACAGCATCGTCAATTTTCATTGAATCAAGGTATTGGAATATCTCCTCAAGCTCTTTTAATCCCTCTTTACCAGAATCATTGACTACTATCTTTTTCAATTTTTCAATCTTGTCAAGATTATTCCCTTTAACATCTAAAATATTGATTAATTTTTTAATTGTTTCCTGCTTCAAGCCCTTTTCAGCAAGCTCTTTCTTAACACCTTCAACACCTGTTTTTTTCAGCTTGTCAATGCAAATCATGGCAGGCATCCTAAGCTCTGGAGCAACGCCTGCTTCTTCCAGTATTCCATTCAAGAGCTTCCTGTTGCTGACCTCAATAACAACATCAAAGCCAAGCTTTTTGAAAACATCGCTGGCAATGGCAATGATTTCAGCATCAGCAAGCATAGAACTTGTTCCAACAACATCAACATCACACTGGTAGAACTCCCTGTATCTTCCAAGCTTTATTGGACCGTCCCTGTAAACCTTCCCAATTTCATACCTTTTGAAAGGCATCTTTATGTTGGGATTCATGGCAATGAACCTGCAAAGAGAAAGTGTTAATTCAAACCTAAGTCCAAGCTCTCTTCCACCCTGGTCCTTTAACTTAAAGATTTCCTTGTAAGCATCTGACTCCTCTCCAGCGCCGAACTTTGCTGTGAGAACATCCAATCTCTCAATAATCGGCGTTTCAAAGGGATTATATCCATATTCCTCAAAGACCTGCTTGAGAGTATCAACTACCTTGTCCCTTATTATCTTCTCTTCCGGAGCAAAGTCACGGACTCCTTTTGCTGTTTCAAGTTCCATCTTAATCCATCCTCCTGAAAAGGGCGGTAGGCGAGAATCGAACTCGCTCCTGAAGCTCCACAGGCTCCCATGCTACCATTACACCACTACCACCATAAGCGATATACACAGAATCATCTACATAATCATTATTTAAATTTTTGCTAATCATAGAGTTTGGTCTAGAAAGAACTTCTTCACCTATGAACAAAACCAACTCCTTTCATAGGAAACAGAAGATTTAGGGTTGTTTATAAATGTTTTGGTTGTATCTTTTACCAAACTTATTTATACTAATTACCACCGCAGGAGTGATGATGAGAAAAAGTATCAGGTTTTCAGGCAGAGAAGTGAGAGATTTGGCAAAGGCATGGTTTGCAATATCACTTGCTTTTGCAATAGCTGGAACTGGCTTAAACTTTCCTGCGCTAATAATCTCTGCTATAGTTTCTGCACTGGTTGTTGGCACTGCTTTCCTGTTTCACGAATTAGCCCACAAGTTTGTTGCCCAGAGGTATGGTTGCTGGGCTGAGTTCAGGAGCTTTGACAACATGCTTTTACTGGCACTTTTCATGTCTTTGTTGGGATTTGTGTTTGCTGCTCCAGGCGCTGTGTTTATCTCAGGGCATGTGACAAAGAAGCAGAATGGAAAAATCAGTGCTGCAGGAACCTTTGTTAATCTTGTTCTGGCGTTTTTGTTCTTAATAATTTTATTAATATTGCCAACACTCAACATCAACATAACAATGATAAAAACAATTGCACATTACGGCTTCTGGGTCAACTCATTCCTTGCTTTCTTCAACCTCTTGCCTTTTGGTATGTTTGACGGCTTAAAGGTTGTGCACTGGAACAAGCTGGTGTATGGAATAATGATGTTTGTTTCTGTTATCTTCCTGATAGCTTCAATGATGGTATAAACGCAAGCTTTTTAAATATGCTTCTAATTCCTTAATCAATAAATTATTTATGGGGTGAAAAAAATGCCTAGTTACAAGCTTGTTATTTCAGACCCGAAAACCGGTCTGACTGTTCAGAGAGAGGTGAAGGACCCTGAAGCAAAGGCTTTCATGGGAAAGAAGATAGGCGATGCCTTAAAAGGAGACGCCTTTGGATTAGCAGGCTATGAGTTCATGGTAACAGGAGGCTCTGATTACTGCGGCTTTCCAATGAGAAAGGATGTTTCAGGAATAGCCAGGAAGAGGATACTTGCTGTCTCAGGCGTTGGTGTAAAGAAGCATGGAAAAGGCGTTAAGCAGAGAAAAACAGTGTGCGGAAATGTCATCTATGCCAAAACAGTGCAGATAAACCTGAGGGCAGATAAGTTGGGCAAGGATAACATCTTTGCAGAAGTTGAGTCAAAGCTAAAGGAAAAGAAGGGCAAGAAGGAAAAGCCTGCAAAGGAAGAGAAAAAAGCAGAGGAGAAGAAGGAAGCCAAAAAGGATAAACCAGCAAAAGAAGAGAAGCCTGAGAAGAAAGAGGAAAAGAAGGCAGAGAAAAAAGAAGATAAAAAAGAGGACAAAAAGGATAGAGAAGAGAAGAAATAAAACCAATGAAGTGAAGGGGTGGTAGGGAGGAAAAAATGTCATTTTATTCAAGAGAAATAATAGCAAGTAGAGCTAACTTAACAGGTTTTTTTGAAGCAAAGAAAGACCAATTAAATAAAGCATTGGCACAAGGAAAATTAAGAGAATTATCACCTGATGATATTGGGAAAATGCTTGAACAGCTCGAAGAAGCTGTTAGAAACCCGAACAGGGTTAGGATAGATGGGTTAATGTGTTATGGCGTGCCTTGTATTGTTAAGGGAAACGCAATGTACGACGCTTGTGTTTTTACTATAACATCTTCAGAAAAAGTAACAGCAGAGCAGGTTGACGATTGTACGTTAGACCTGGTGGAAGACCTCTTTACGTATGGTTGTTATACATCAATACCAGCAGCTACAAAAGAATAAAAAGGTCAAAGGTGTTGGATGAGCAATCCACGGCAGGTTGAGCACTTAAGAGCAAGGTCCTGGATAAAAAACAGTGGTGATAGGGAGGAAGAATGGGAGAAGCTTATGTAAGAAGGACAATACAGGTAAAAAGTGTTGACAAGAAAGGATTAAGAAGAGGAATAATCCACTTCTTGAGAGCGCAGAAAGAAACTTTAGAAGCGAGTATAGCAGCTGGGAATATCCAGCCAGGGTCAGTTGAAGAAGTCTTAGAGGATATAGAAAAATCTACTACAGAGAAATATCCTTTTGGAGGACCCTATCAGCAAGGTTGGCCCCATATACAGGTTCAAGGACTAGGCAATGAGATGGTAAAGTATGGCGTTTTTGAAAATTTAGTGAGAGATGAGTATCATTTTATCATAAAAGCTGGGGAAGACGTGCCGCCTGGTGAAATAAGAAAGGTTGAGCTTGGCCTCTTGGAAACCTTGTTAGGTTACGGCTGCAAAATTGAAATAAGCAAGAGATATACAAGCTGAAGGAAAATAAAAAAGCAAGGGTGGTGGATGGAAGGAAAAAACATGGTAGATTATGAAGGAATGATTCATTTTGAGACAATTGATATTGAAAATCCTGGAGAAGACAAAATCCAAGCGCTTTTTGAGAACGCACTGGGTAAGATAGATTTGAGAGGGTGTGGCGATTTGGGCATAGCGCACTTTGAACCTATAAAGAAACAACTTGAAGATGCATTAAAGAATTTGTCTGGAGCAGATGTTTACCTGCAACAGGCTGGCGGAGGCGCCAGAGCAAGAGTTGAAGATAGTAAGCTGGTATTAGACCTTTACCTGTTCTCAGAAAATTGTACTGAGGACACGGTTGTGAAACAGGTAGGAAGAGCGCTTGCAGAAGCAGAGATATACTCTGAGCGTTTCCATAAGGAAGGCAAAAGAATATAATGGCCAAAAAAACAACGAAAAAAACAGAACCAAAAAAAGAGAAGGAGAAGAAAGAGAGCATCCAGCCAGAGGTAAACATAGGCTTGGTTGGCCATGTTGACCATGGAAAGACAACTCTTACAGAAAAGCTCACTGGAAAGTGGACTGATACACATTCTGAGGAAATAAAGAGGGGCATTACAATAAGATTGGGTTATGCTGACGCAACTTTCAGATACTGCAGCAAGTGCAAGAAATACACAACCAAGGAAAAGTGCGATTGCGGTGAAAAGTCAAAATTCTTGCGTAAGGTCAGCTTTGTTGATGCTCCTGGCCATGAGAGCTTAATGGCTACAATGCTTTGCGGAGCAACAATAATGGACGGAGCATTATTGGTTATAGCTGCTAATGAGACCTGTCCTCAGCCCCAGACCATAGAGCACTTGATGGCTCTCAACATAATGGGAATTAAGCACCTGGTGGTTGTCCAGAACAAGATTGACCTTGTTTCAGAAGAGGATGCCTTGAAGAATTATAAGGAAATAAAGGATTTTTTGAAAGAAACAGAATATAAGGATGCTCATGTAATACCTGTGTCTGCCCAGCACAACATAAATGTTGATGCTGTTATACAGGCAATTCAGGAGAACATTCCAACTCCTAAGAGGGATGAGACAAAGCATGCTATGATGTTCGTGGCAAGAAGCTTTGACATAAACAGGCCTGGCTCTGACCCTTTGAACATGGTTGGGGGTGTTCTTGGAGGAGCACTTAAGCAGGGCATTCTTAAGCTTGGAGAGGAGATTGAGATACGACCAGGATTCAAGAAAGAGGCTTATGGAAAGGTATTCTGGGAGTCCATAAAGACAAAGATTGCTGACCTAAAAACAGGAGGCGAAAGCGTTAAGGAGGTAAAGCCAGGAGGCTCAATAGGTATTCTAACATTTTTGGATCCTGCCATTGTCAAGGGCGACAGCCTGTCTGGCTCTGTTGTTGGCTTGCCTGGAAAGCTTCCTCCAGTATGGTATGAGTTCACATTAGAGACACATCTTCTGGAGAGGGTTGTGGGTGCAAAGGATAAATTAGTTGTTGAGCCAATAAAGATCAATGAATACTTGATGCTTAATGTTAATTCTGCTGCAACTGTTGGCTTGGTTGCAAAGCTTTCAAAGAACAAGATTTTCTGCAAGCTCAAGATTCCTGTTTGCGCTGACTCTGGCTCAATGGTCACCATCTCAAGAAAGATAGGCGCAAGGTGGAGACTAATAGGATACGGGAATATTTTGGAAGAAAAAAAGACAGAGGAAAAAAAGGAGAAATAAATTTAGCCAACAACCTTCACTATCTTCTTCACTTCTTCTATCAATATCTTTGCTTCTTCTTCTGTGTTGTAAAGATAAAGTGATGCTCTTACAGAGCCTTTTATGTTTCGGGCATTAAACCAGCTATGGACACAGTGCATGCCTGAGCGCACCATTATATTGGCTGCTGAATCAAGCATTCCAGCAACCTCATGGGGGTCAGTGTTTTTTATGTTAAAACTTATAATGCCGCCTCTGAGTTCAGGATTCTTTGGTCCAATAATGCTGATTTTATCAATGTCATTAAAACCATTAGTTACAATTTTATTTAATTTGACTTCATGATTACTGATGTCATTTCTTCCTATTTTCATGAGATACTTGACAGCTTCTCCAAAACCAATTATTCCTGAATAATGCTGAAGTCCTGCCTCAAACTTCCCAGGTGGCTCCTCAAGCTGGAAGGATTCGTATGTTGTGTTTATTACAGTTTCCCCTCCTACCATGAATGGAGACATGCTTTCAAGCAGGTGCTGCTTTGCATAAAGCATTCCTATGCCGCTTGGCCCAAGCATCTTGTGTCCAGAACATGCTAAGAAGTCAACATCAAGCTTTCTAACATCCAATTCCTTGTGTGGAGCTGACTGGGCAGCATCAAGCATTACCAGTGCCTTGCTGTCGTGGGATATTTTTATTATTTCTTTAACAGGCATGGTGTAACCATCAAGGTTGGATGTGTGAACCATTGAAACTAATTTAACCTTGCCTTTATTCTCATTAATTATTTTTTTAAAATTTTCAATATTAAAAGTATTGTCATCATTTGATTTTACTATGTCATGAACTATTCCTTTTGTTTTGCTTAATACCTGCCAGGGCATTAGATTGGAATTATGCTCCCTGTCAGAGGTTATGACAATATCGCCTTTGTCAAGAGCAAAAGAATGTGCAACAAGGTTTATTGCTTCGGTTGTGTTCTTTGTGAAAACAATCTCTTTGCTGTTTTTTGCGTTAAAGAATTTCCTGATGTCTTCCCTTGCCTTGTTTACTGCCTCTGTTACCTCTCTTGCAAGCTTGTGATTGCTTCTTCCAGCGCATGCAGGGAAGTTTTTGTAGTAATTGTTTACTGCGTCAATCACCTGAATGGGCCTTAGGCTCATGCAGGCGCTGTCCATGTATATTATGGGCTTTCCATTAATCTTCCTGCTAAGTACTGGGAAGTCCTGGCGTATATTGTTGGGATTCATTTTCACAAATACAGCTTATATTGCTGTCACAAGCTTGGCAAGTGCAGTTTTCAGCGCATTTTTCACATCCTGACGGAGGATTCTGCTGTTGAGGTGCTGAGAATATGCAAACGCCTCCCTGCTGTCCATTGCAGTTGCCATATCTTGCAAGGAAGTAGACGCCCCTTGCCGACAGTATCAGGCTTACTATCA
>CAYGWL010000050.1:0-1973 GCA_964353575.1 uncultured Methanosarcinales archaeon
CCTTGAAAATAGACACCATAGAACTCCCATAGAAGATGGGATTGATAGAGCAGGTGTGTACGCACAAAGCTTCGGCGATGTGCTCAGCACGCTGCCACTAAAAGTTCGTACCTTTCTATGCACGGCTTTTCTTTTTTTCACCTTATTTTTTCAGTGTTTTTTAGAAGTAGTGATAACTCTATAAACATAAAGAAAAGATTTATATCTTTACAAAGATTCTCTATAACAACATGAAATCCATTGATAATGCCTTTGATGAAGAGCGCATACAGCATGCAATTCAGAAAGTTCCTGGAGTCGTGCATGTAGAGATGCCATTTAACAGCAATCTTTTTCATGAATACACATGTAAAGATGGCAGCGTGGTTAAGACTTTCAGAAGCTTTGATTCAGGAAGGATTAATACTGAAATATGCCTTGCCGGATACAAAGCATGGTCAAGGCAGATTCACACAGCCAGCATAGGAGACCACACCCATTTTCTAACTCTGGTGTACAGGGAACAAGACGGAACTCCTAAAGAAGTGGGCTGGACAAGGATTCAGGAAGGGATGAGGTATGCTGCTGATTTTACTGAAGAAACAAGAATAAGCGATGAGCAGGCATTGCCTGTTTACGGATTTCATACCAAAACCGTCATGAAATGCCTGCAGGAACTTGGAGTGAGGGTTTGAATATGTATTCTTTGACAATGAAGCAAGAGGCTTGTGTCGCAAAGCTTAATAGCAGCAATTACCGATTCGTTGTTTCAGGAGTAATGGACTTGCAACAGCATCGGACTTGATAATAACCGCGTAGCAAGAATCAAAATTTCACATCAAGATGCACTATTACCATTAACAAGTGTTGTATAAATGAGAAAACCTAAGCAATATGTAAGTTTCTTCTGGATTGTGTTTCTGATAATATGCGCTGTTATAGTTTTTGGCTCAAGCCCGCAACAACTGGACATAATCGGAAAAACCATTGCAGAATCCAGCTGCGCAACAACGCTTAGAAGTGAGACCTGCTCTGCTGCAGAAAATATCAATTGGAAGGCTGCATGCACTTCTAATGACAAAGCAAATTGCTGCGGAATAAGCTGCGTTGACCCAAAAAACGGAAAATGCTACACAAACAAAACCTACCAAACCCTAGAAAATGTATACAAAGACAGAACCGCCCTCTGCGATGCTGCAGGCGTTTGGAGAGACTGCGATGCTGGACAATGGAACTGCAACGGCGCTGATGACTGCGCTGGCTTGATAGGAAATTGTCCTAACAACAACTGCTGGATAAAAGCAGGAGAAGCAGATGTTGGAGAATATACCGACCAAACAACAGCACAATGCTGCGGAGACGATGTATGGGATGAAAGATACAGCGGAGGAACAGACGGAACATGGACATGCTGCGACGGAAAGGATGCACAAGGCAACAGCATAGGGCTTAAAGAATGCGTCCTAAAAGGAAAATGCCGAGACAGAAAAGTTACAACTGAAATTTGTGATGATAACATTGACAATGATTGTGATGGGTTTATAGATGAAGTTACAGATGAGATCTGCAATGATAACATTGACAATGATTGTGACGGATTTATAGACGAATGGTGTGGAGGATGTGTTGAGTCTGACGATGGAAAAGATTATCATAGAAAAGGAACAACTACAGGTTTAGGTGGGTCAGGAGCTGAAAATCAAACCATAGAACAAACCGACTTTTGTGTGGACACTAATAGGATCAATGAATATTATTGTTATGAAAATATTATAGTAGGAGAAGAATTTGATTGCCCATACAGATGTTTAGATGGAGCATGCACCAGAGGAAATGTGATTCTCTTAAGTTGGGATGGAGCCCAAAGGAACCATTTGAACGAGCTTCTTGCTGCAGGAAAACTGCCTAATCTCCAGAAACTCATAAATGAAGGGCAAAAAAGAGATATGCAAATATTTACCAAGAACTGCAATTGCACAAATGACGGAGATAAC
>CAYGWL010000051.1:0-4458 GCA_964353575.1 uncultured Methanosarcinales archaeon
AAGAATAATCTTGGGGGAGGACCATCTTTGCAGTATCGACTGATGATGCTGGAATGGTATCATAAGCTAATACATACCCCATTAAAGCAAACAATCCTGCAATAAGCAGTATTAAGACTATATGTCCATAATTCTTCATCACACCGTTCTTGAAGCCTTTAAACCAAGAAAAAGATGGCCCAGCAGCTGTTTTAGACCTATCACCCTTCATTCCCAACGTAAGCATAATACCCACCTCTTTTAAGTTTTTAAAAAGTATTAAAGTGTAATACAAAGGGGTATTATTTAAATTTTATGATATTTTCTCGCGTAAAGCATGAAGCAGGGAATCTAACATGGGTTTGAAAAGATTAAATAAGATTAAAAAAAACTAAAAATTAAAGCAAAGCCCCTGTTATTTTCTCCGCTTCTTATTTGCGTAGGCATAGCACACAATCAGTAGCAGCACTATTATAGCTATGATAACAGCAGCAATTAGCTGGTCATTGGTCTTTACTACAGGTTCTTCCCCAGGAGGAAGCTTTTCCTCCTCTGAAACAGGAGGCTTTTCCTCAACAACAGGGGGCGTTTCTTGCTTTGGCGTCTCACCAGCTGTCATCTTTTCAGCGGTAACTACATAAGTTGTGAAGCCTGATGATTCTGCCTCAAAGATATAGTAATCAGCATCAACGCCAATCTGCCTTGTTGGAAGGTTTACCCAGACTCCGGCTTTGTATTTCTTAAGATTGGTTGTTGCAGTGTCAAGCCCTTTTTCAGTGTACCAAGACTTAGGCACCTTGAACTTGATGGTAACCTTTGATATTTCGCCATCAGGAACATTTGAGGTTATTGACATGTAATTGTAAATATCTCCAAGCGAAGATGATATTGCTAAGGCTGCACCTGTTGGTGCAGATGACTCCCTAACAGTCACCTTTGGATAAGATTCATCCTTTGTAACAACCATCTTAACCTCAGAAACCATAAGTTCTGCTGATTTTGTAAAGCCAAAGGTGCCTGTTGCTCCTGAACTTATTGAGCCAAGGCTCTGTATTTCAGTAACAACAACAGCTCCTCCACCGCCGCCACCACCTCCTGTAGTTGATGTTGTGGGGCACGCTGAAGTGCTGAAGACACTGTCGCAACAGTATCCTGACAAGTAGAAAGTTCCTGTTCCTCCGCACGAACATCCTCCTGAAGGAACAGCCACTCCATTAGTGCACGTTGTAGCACTCACCACACTCAAATTCGTATTATTAGTATTGTAGGTAAGATTCTCAATATTGGCGTCGTCAATAGTTGTAACAAAATAATAATATCTTATAGCGTTGTCGTTCGGGAAATTGTTCACACTATGCGTTGTTGAATTACCAGATATATTCGCAGCAAGCACAGCTACTGCTCCAGTAACTGAATCATTCATCAAAGATGAATTAAGCCATTTCCACGACGTTGAATTCCAAATACTGCTACTATTCTTCCAATACCACACAGTATACCTGACAAGATCATAATTATTATTAACATCACTCGTGACATTTGTCCATGTTATTGTTGTTGTTCCTCCGACCGGATGGGCAGCAACACTTGTTGGAAGCTTCGGAGCAAAAGTATCATTAGCTTTTGCACTCAAGGAGTTTGAAATATTCCTAGTTGCATTAAAGTTACCTGCTGTATCAACAGTAACCAAAGCATACCAGTATGTTGTGCCATTGGCTGTTGTGTTGTCCTCATAATACTGGATTCCTGCAGGGAAGTTTGCAACTATCAAAGTTGCACTGCCTATGTTTAATGAGGTTATCGCACTTGAATACCTGTAAATCCTGTATGTCTCACCAGTCTCACCAGCATCATCAATCCAATCAAGATTTATATTACCATCACCATCACCATCAGTAACATTATCAAGAGTAGCATTTGTTTCCGGGAATTTATTATCAGAATAAATTGAATAGTTAACTGTTTGGTTAACATTTCCTGCCGAGTCATTTGCGTAAATAAAGAGCAAACACCAAGCATCATCTGAGCAACCCAACAAACGAGGGGTGGTTAAGTTCTCATACAGCCCTCTTGCACTGTCACGTAAAGTAGTTAAATTATTATTAGTTGAACCATTAAGGTAAACAACACTGCTTGTGTTGCTTACATCAGTGACAAATGCGCTGAAATTTACAGTATCAGTTGGCTTCGCATACCTGCTTGTTGCGTTTGACGTAAAGCTCGATACTGTAGGACGAACATTGTCTACCCTAACAGTAAAGGATGAAGTATTGGCGTTGCCTGCCTGGTCAGTTGCTGTTACTGTAAATGTGCACAAACCCTCACCACCACAGGTGAAATTTTTCATGCTGCGAATTGCCCAATAGGTATTCCCACTCTTGTTAAGGAGCGTTGTTGTTGAGTCATTAACTGTTATTGTGCTCAAATTAGCAGTATTATCAGTAATTGTAAGCGTTATATTAAAGAGCGTTGAGTTGGTGAGGTTGTTATTAATCACTACTGTATTACTGTTTGCATTATAAAGCGTTATTGCCCCCACATTTGGAGCAGCAGTATCAACTTTGAAGAACCAATTAAAGGTTGTCAGGGCATTAGTGGCATTATCACTAACATTAACCTGAACATCCACTACATCAGAAAGACCCGATGCATCTATACTCGCCTTATAATGTTTGCCATCAGAGCCAATGGCAGAGATGGTTTCTGCACCTCCATCTGTCCAGACACCACCAGATGTATTGAGCCTATATGCCATCACAATGGTGGAGGTATTTATTCCAGAAGTTACATCAGTTAAGTTAACATAAATAGTAGGAGACGCGCTTGAAGTGAAGTTGTTATATCTCGGGCTCACATTCACGCCACCATTAGCAGCAGCATCATCAACCACTGGCGCAGTAGCGTCTATTTTTATAGTATAGTTAGTGCTGTTAACATATTCGTATTGTGCTGTCTTGTTTACTGCTAAGCCACAACTCCAGTTGTAGGTTCCATCATTAAGGGTTAAAGTCCAGTTATAATCCGTTGCATTAGTCCATGGATACTGTCCTGTCACATTTGTGGTGTTGCGAACAAAGTTGGAGCTTAAGCCCAGCCATAAGCTTATATTTCCAAGAGATGCGTTAGATGATAAGGTAACATTACATTTGAAATTCTGTGCGGCTGTATTGTTCCATAGAATGCTTGTAGAACTATCAGGAGGGAAAACCAGCTTTGCAGTATCCTGTGTGGCTGTTGGAATAGTATTATAAGCAAATACATATCCCATCAAA
The DNA here is from genome assembly GCA_964353575.1 of uncultured Methanosarcinales archaeon. GTDB lineage: Archaea > Nanobdellota > Nanobdellia > Woesearchaeales > CAYGWL01 > CAYGWL01. The sequence continues at coordinate 3,252 of CAYGWL010000051.1, forward strand.
GCAAACAATCCTGCAATAAGCAGTATTAAGACCATAGCACCATAATTCTTCATCACACCGTTCTTGAAGCCTTTAAACCAAGAAAAATATGTCCTCTGATTTTGTTTAGACCTATCACCACTTCTTCCCAATGTAAGCATATTACGCACCCCTTTTCTTTCGAAACATTTAAAATTGAACCCTGACACAATTTTGGGCAGGGTTTATTTAAGCCTTCTGTTTTTTTATTTAATATAATGGCCGAAAGCCACACCCAACGTTTTAACTAAGCATATATTACCATACTCATATTTAAAGCTTTCTGAAAAAAGCTTCTCTGAGTAAAAGACGATATTATCATGATTCTGGAGGGGAGATATGGGCTACACAACCCTAACAACTTGAAAGGGGATAGATTCAGTCTCAGATTTGTCTCAAAGGCGTCTCAAAGCAGTCTCAGATTTGTCTCAAAAACCAGTTGTGACACCCCCCTGCTTCCTATGGAACATTTGGAAGTTTTTGTCTCAATTTTGTCTCAGAATTGGCTTGAGACTCTATCAAAAGTGTCTCAGAAAGTCTCACATGAGCTTGGGCTTTGCCTTAACCTGGACCAGTATCTCTGTGCCATCAAGCTCAACTGAGTCAACAAGCTTTCTCCTCTTCAAAGCTTTGAAGTAGCGATAGAATGACGCCTTTGAGCAGTAGCCCAGCTCGTCCACAACAAGTGTTTTCAGCTCAGGAAGGGTCATTTGCTTCTCTGCTATTAAGTCGAGAATCTTCTTTGCGAGTATGTGCTTTTTGTTGCGGTCAAAGCCCTGCATGAGCTTTGCCTTTAGGCTTGGTCTTTTAGAATCTCCAGCAAACTCCCTGTTCAATTTTCTAAGTTCCTCTTTGTGGGAATGGTCCTTGAGGAGAATCTCCTTTTTCAATAGTTCGATGTCTTTCCTGAGTTCAGCATACAGCTCCTGATTGTTGGTCACGAGCTTAACATTCTTCTTTATCTCGTCGAGCTCAGCAATCCTGTGCTGAGCCCTTGATTTCCCCTTGTCCTTCTCTAATGCTGCAAGGCTCTGCTTAAGCTCAGAGAGGTCTTTCCTGAGCCCACTGAGCCCATAATATCGATCGCCAGAACCTTATAGCTGTCCAGAAGCCTTTTGTTTTCCTTTGCCAGTTCCTGATTCTTGCGCAGCAAATCTTCATCCAGTTCGATATCGAAAATCTCTCCCTC
>CAYGWL010000052.1:0-2067 GCA_964353575.1 uncultured Methanosarcinales archaeon
TTATTTCTTCTTCTCTTTTTTTAATTCTCTTTGAAATTCAGCGATATCTGTTTTGAAACATCCTAACTAATATATCCACACAAAATATATAAATACAAAGAATTCTTGTAAAAATTACAAGATTGGAGGGGGGTTAAAATGATAAAACCTGGTGTTTTGGGATACACATTAAAAGAAGAAGTTCTTGCTGAAACAAGATTTGATGACGGCATGTATCTCCAGATAGTTCCCAAAAGAAAGGATGGCAGCGTTATTGGATTTGATTCCGGCCTTTTGTTCAGCGAAAAGGGCATGCTGCAAGCAATGGTAGTTGACAGGATTTTCAAGGAATGGGCAGGTCCTGAATGCTCTGGCTATTGGTCCAAAGGCATAACACAGCAAGAATTTGCCGATTACTGGTATGCTGCCATTGAAGGAGTGGATGATTTGGATAACGATATTGCGCTTATTGTCATCCGGGGAGCGGGGGCAAGGCTGAGATTAGAACAAGGCAAGGAAAGAATCTTTGGAAAGGTTTGATGATTAACTAAAACCCAAGCCTGACAAGTGCTCCTGTTTTTCTGGATTTTCTGAAAACATAGATGTAGAATGGAATTACAAGGCAGAGGTAAACCAGGGATATCACCAATGCCTTTGAAAGCATAGGTATGTTTATCAAGCCTGTGCTTGCAAGGTTTCTCAGGCACTCAAATATCCATGTGTAGGGCAAAACTACAGATATTTTCTGGATAAGGGCAGGATATGTTTCTATAGGGAAGAATGGCGCTGATAAGAGTATAACAAGCTGCTGGAAGCTCCATGTCAGAAAGGAGTATTCCTTGCCTAAAAGTATTAAGACTGCAACTATGAATATTACTGAAACAGTGGAAGCCAGTAATGATACACAAAGCAGGAATGTAAAAGGAGCCAGGGGTGGTATGACCAAGCCATAAAAGCTTGCCACCCAGAGCATTAAGAGCATTATGGGCACGGACGTAATTAATGAAAATAGAAGCCTGGACACAAGGTATTCCAGCTCATTAAGCCCGGATACCATGAGCTGATTGAGGCTGTGGCTCCAGACATCTATGTTTATCTGGGTGTTTGCAGCGCTTTGTGCAAGGTAAATAAAGCTCCAGAAGATGTTGATTATAAGCAGCATCATGGCTGCCTCTAAAGAGAATGTCCTGAAATAATTGGCAAACCAGCCCCAAAGCAGGGTGGTGGTAACTGGAAAGAACAAGAATTCTACCAATCTCTCCTTTGACCTTGCTAAAATAATGAGATCACAGTACAGCATTGCCTTAATCTTGTAGAGTCTTATCATTTCAACATCTTTATAAAATAATCCTCCAGACTTGGTTTCTTAATCTCCACATCCGTTATGTGGTAATCGGCATTAACAAGTTTTGACAGCAGCTCGCTTACATTTTTATCCTGGTCCAATGGAATGAAGAGCTTGTTCCCCTGAATCTTGAAGCCCATCTTCCTTAGCATTTCAGGATTTTTAGCCTCTTTTAATTCAATCATGACATCATACACAGCAAACTTCTTCAACTTTACCTTTTCAACTTCGCCAACATCAACCACGGTTCCATGATGTATGAAGGCTATCCTCTTGCAAAGTTGCTCAATCTCACTCATGTAATGGCTTGTTAGGATTATGGTTGTCTTGCGCTCCTTATTTATCTTCAAGATGAGCTGCCTTACTTTAGCTGATATGTCAGGGTCAAGGCCAAGCGTGGGCTCGTCCAATAACAAAAGCTTTGGATTGTTTATCAATGACTTGGCTAATGCCAATCTTACTCGCTGGCCTGAAGAAAGGCTGTCAAACCTCTGGTTGGCAAAAGAGCCAATTTCAAAGACTTCAATGAGATATTTTATCCTTTTTTCCCTCTCTGGCTTTGGGACATTATACAGAAGGGCATAAAAATTAAGTACATTTTTAGGGGTAAGTATCCAGTGAAACTTGCTTTCACCGGAAACGAAGTTAATGCTTTCAAGCAGGGTTCTGTCCTCTTCAAGTGTTTTGCCAAAGATTTTGATACTGCCTGAATCCTGGGTAAGCATTCCTGTGATTATATTAAG
>CAYGWL010000053.1:0-8920 GCA_964353575.1 uncultured Methanosarcinales archaeon
CATGCCTTGTTCCAGAAGGTATCTTGAGCTTGTTCCTTAAACAGCCTAGCTCAAGGCAGTCCCTTGTGCCAGAAGGCGCTCCGTTGTAGGCAGTTGCAAGTATGTGCTTGTCCTTTACAGCAATTGCGCCAACATTATGGCGCCTGCAAGTGGACCTTTCAGCAACAACAGATGCAATCTTGAGAAAATAGTCATCTATGTTAGGTCTTTGTGATTTAAGAGCAGGGCTTTCATTCAGGGAAGCATCTTTCTCATCAAAAAGATTAATCTTTTTCATTTACAAACCGCTCTTTCATAATCTCATCAAGCTTCTTGTACAAATCCTCTTTTAACTTGTCATTTAGTATCTTTATCTCTGCTTCATTTTCGCATAAGCCGAGCTGCTGCTTATGAGCCTGAGTGCTCCTCTCCATGTTCTCCTTTTCCATGAACTCAACCACGCTTTTAACATTCTCAATCCTGCCTCTGGAAATTGCCCATTCATACCTTTTTTCAACAGGGGCATCCATCCAAACAAGCACAAACTTTCCTTTGGCCTCTTCCGCCTTTTTCCTCAGGACATTCACTTCCTCAAGGTTCCTTATGCTTGATATGAGCAGCTTGCTTGTTTTAGCCTTTTTCAAAGCCCTTTCAGCAAGAACCCCTGAGCCGTGCTCAGCCCGGAGCTCATTGCCAACCCTCATCATGTTATCCCTGCTTATCTCATCACCCCTCTCCCTTAAGACAGTCCTTATCTCATCAGAGAGGCAGTAATGCTCAAAGCCGTGCTTATTAATGAGATACTCTGCCGCAGTGTCCTTTCCAGAACTAAAGCTTCCACTGAGCCCAAGTATGTGCATGATAAAACTTTATAGTAACGTTTTTTAAATACTTTGCTATAATTTAAAAATTATTATTAATACTTCATTATCCAAAACATAAAAATTTAAATACTTGGTTAGTGCAAAAAAAATCCCATTCTTGCTTTTGTAAGAAAAAAGAGGTTTTTAAGAATGAGAACAACTAAAGGAAGTGCTTTCTATGGATAAGATAAGTGTAAAGCTTAAACACCCTGTGCTGCTTACATTCTCAGGCAATATAGGCGCAGGAAAGACAACCTTTGCAGATATAGCTGAAAAAAACATCTTTGCTAGGGTAAGCGGAAATGATGCCTGCTTTAAATTAGAAAAAGAGGATATCCCAAAAAATCTTGTTGATTACTACAAACAAAAAAGAATCTTTGAGGAAAAAGAGAAAAAGGGCTTCAAGATTCCAAGGCCCTTGATTTACGAAACCCAGCTTGTTTTCCTTGAAGGAAAGAAAGAACAGCTATTAAAAATAAGCGAGCTCTTAAGCCAAGGAACATGCCATGTCCAGGACCGCTCAATATATGAGGACGGAGAGATATTTGCGAGCAACTGGTATGAAAGAGGCGCAATATCAGCAAAGAACTGGGGGGACTACATGCTGAAATACCGCTCACTTATATCACAGCTTCTAAAGCCGCACCTCATAGTATACCTTAACACCACTCCTGAAACCTGCATGAAAAGGATAAGGGAAAGAAAAAGGCCTGGAGAAGAAGAGATAGACATAAAATACCTTGAAAAGCTCAACCTGAGGTATGGGCAGATGTTCAAGAGACTAAACTACTGCCCAACATTAACAATAGAAAACAACAACAGCATAGAAGAAAACCATGTAGAGGATGTTTTGAAAAAGATTGCTGAGAAGCTGGAAGAGCTTTATGGTTAAGCAAAGCCAGCCGAGCCCTAAGCCGAGGCGCCCTCAGCTTTGCTGAGGGTCATTTTCTCCTCCCCTTAAAGGGTTATGGGGAGGAGAAAATGAGTTTCACTGTGTGAAACCGCCTCTGCTGAACTTTTGCTTAACAAGAGCTCGGCTGGCTGGATAAGGTTAATTGTTAAGCATCGGCAAGAACATATTAGGGGGTTTTTATGGAGCTTAAAAAAATAGGTCATGACCCTTTTCTGAAAAAGGATGTGAAAAAGTTTGTATTTGAAAAGCCACCAAAGCTAAAAATATTCAGCGAAGCTGACATCATTTCAGGTAATACAAGCTCTAATATAGCAATCGCCTTTGTTTATAATTGGAAGACAGATTTTGCTCCCAAGCATGTTCTTGAATTCTTCCAAAAGGTTTCAAACTATGCTGCAATAACCGGCTTCTGGAGAACAACCAACGGTGGAAGATATGCATTTGCAAATCTCTTGGCAAATCCAAACATAAACAAGCTGGTAACACTTGTTTTTAATGAAGATGATAATGGGCACTTTATAGTTGATGCCCTAACCAATCTATGGAAGCACGGAACTGATGAAGAAGGCAACATAAAGAACTCAAAGGCAGCCAACCCGAGGTTTGAGCAGGTGCCTATTGAAGCTCTTGAAAGGGCTCGCAAGCAGATGGACCTTGTTGTTGTTAAAAATATTAAGGACAACCTAAATGATGTTGAGGAGCTTATAAAGTCATGCTACCAGGAGCCTGAGAATCACAAGACCAAGGAGGACTTTCCAAAACTTGAAATAGAGATATTTTCAAACATCAACAACCACAGACTTTATGATGACGGAGTCCGCTTTGAAAAGCCATTCAATCTTGAAATCATTGGAAGCGATGTAAAGTTCATGAAGAAAGAGCTTGACAGGGTTCTTGGACAGTCAGTCCAGGCACAAAACCTTGACGATGCCTTGGAAATAGTAACCGCATTTGTAAAAGAGCACGGCTCTGGCTTGTGCGATGAGAGAAAGATAGTAACCCTTGAGTGCAGGAGCTTTACAGTAACCATAATGGACGGCCTTGAAAAGACTCCTAAAGGATTCTCAAAGAAGTATATGCAAAAATACGTTGACGAATTCGTAAACGGGACAACAGGAAAAGGATTCGCTTACAACTACCATGACAGAATCTTCAAGAGATGGGGGAACCAGGTAGAGAGAGTTATAAAAAAGCTTTCAGAGAATCCTGAAACAAGAAGAGCGGTTATTTCATTGTGGGACCCTGAAAAGGATCTTGATGACCCCAGCGCTCCATGCCTTGATTTGATATGGCTTGTTGCAAGGAACAACATCCTTGAGATGCACGTTGTATTCAGAAGCCACCATTTAAGCACAATAAGCGATGACGGAAAACTAATGCAGGGAGAGGGAGCATTTGTCCCAAACATGTATGCCCTGGCAACATTACAAGAGGAAATAGCAAAAAGAATAAACATAAAACGCGGTCCTCTGGTGCTAACAGACTTTTCAGGGCACCTATATGTGAACAAGATTGGTTATGATTGGAAGTGACAAAAAATTTATTAATGAGCGCTACCAATTCTAATCTTTGGGGGCTATTTCAGAAAATAAAATGATAAACTCCAACAAAGGAAAGCTTATTGTGTTTGAGGGACTGGACGGCTGCGGAAAGCTGACACAGTTCAGCATAGCCAAAAAAAGATTGGAGGATGAAGGATATAATGTAGCCACTTTTGACTTTCCAAGATACGACACAGTATTCGGAGAGATGGTTGCGAAGTATTTAAGGGGGGAGCTTGGAAAAAAGGAGGAATTAGCTCCAGAGATAGCAGTCATACTCTTCGCCATGGACAGATACACAGTGCGGGATGAAATAAAAAAATGCCTGGAAGAAGGAAAGATAGTGCTCATGAACAGATACAAGACATCCAACCTGCCTTTCCACGGAGCAAAGTTCAATGGAGAGGAAACATGGAAATTCATAGAGTGGCTTGACTGGCTTGAATCAAGGATGCCTGACCCTGACCTGGTTGTATTCCTGGATGTTCCAAGGGACTTTGCCAAAGACCTGGTGAAAAAGGGCTCAAGAAGCTCAAGGGACTACTTGAAAAACAAGAAAGACATCCATGAAATAGACGACAAATACCAGTTAGAGGTTGAAAGAATCTACAGGGAGCTGGCACAAAAGAGAAAGGAGTGGATAAAGATTGACTGCATAAAAGACAACAAGCTCATGAATGTAGAAGAAGTCAGCCAAAAGGTTTGGGAAGTTATTAAAGATTCTTTGAAATAAAAGCTGTTTTATAGATAAGATTTAAATAGTTAAAATATCAAAAATAAAGGAATATGAGCAAAAGAGGCCAGATAAGCACTTTCATAATCATAGGATTACTGGTTCTCAGTGCCATGGGCTTTCTTCTTCTCCTAAGGAACTATTCAGCACAAATCCCGGAACCAAGCACAAAAATAAGCCTTGACGAAGCATCCATAAAGGAATACAGAAACTTTTGCCTTGAAAGAAAGGTAAGGGAAGGAATAGACTATTTCGGTGTAATGCCAGGAGCAGCAAAAAACATAGAAAACTACATAGAAAACAGATTAGAGGAATGCGCAAATTTTGAAGAATACATAGGAAAAGGAGTGGAAATAACAGCAGGAGATGTTGATGCAAAAGTCACAATAACAGAAGACGCAGTAATAGTAGATGTTGAATACCCAGTAACCATAATAACAAAGGATGAAGAGCTAAGCTTCTCAAGCTTCAACTATTACATGCCAAGAGAAAAACAAACAAAACTAAACCTGAACCAGAACCAAGAAACAGCAACAACGATAAACATAGTGAGCGAGGACAGGGACGCAGAAATAACAATACCAGAAGGAACAAAGGTAAGTGATGAGAATGGAAACCCAATAAACCAGATAAGCCTGAAGGTGCTTGAAAGAAACTTTGACGGACTAAACAACGCGCCTGTTATAGGAATGGTTGTTTATGAAGGACTGCCTGATGGAGCACATTTTGAGCCGGCGATAACAGTAAAAATACATTACAACACAAATGAGATTCCTCCTGGAATTGAAGAAGAAAGCCTGAAAATAGCTTGGTTTGACAAGGACAAAGGATTATGGTGGGGGCTTCCGACCACAGTTGATACAGTGAACCATATTCTTAGCGCAGAGGTATATCACTTTACTCCAATTAGTGTCAGTGCGTGCACTCCTGAGATATCCTCAAACTTATTCAATGCTGAGATTCCAGAGTCTGAGCTGGCTGATACTGAAAACTTCAGGTCTGATATCCAAACAGCTAAAGAAGGAAAAATAGAATATTTTGTGTATGTCTTGCAATACTTACCTTTGTTTGAACAAACTTGTGGAGAATCTTATAAAGAGGGAGATTGTCTTCCACCAACAGAATGGAACGATGAGTCTCGTGGGTGGCATGAGGATCAGGAAAACCCTGCAATCAAAAACCCACAACTGCTTTCAGGTTTAAATCCTCCATTACCAACAATGGTCACTTATGGAGAATGCGTTGAAGATGTAAAAGAAAGAGATTGGGATGGAGATGATCAAAATGATGAAGCAAGTCATTGTAGCGCACAAGAGTCAGATGGAACACAGCATACTGAATTAGATGGAGCGTGTAAAAAACTTTGTTTGCAAGCCGCGAATAGTTATTATTCTGGATTAGAAGATTTCAAGTCAGGGGATGGAATTAAAGACGAAGGTTATGAAGAGTGTATCTGCTTTGTTAATTGTGCCCAAGAAGGGAACTGTGAAATTGAAGGTAAGAGATTTGGAGTAGCTACTGCTGCAACCTATGGTTATGATGGGGACGGCACCTCTCCGGGAGGCTGGGCAAAGATTCCTTTTAATGTTGGCAGCAAGGGTGATGCGTGTATTATGAGGGATAATATGAACGACCCGCGTATTTGGCTTACGCTATTATGCAGTCCAGGAGATACTTGTGGAGGTAATAGGGAGAATAAAATGTCTATTGATGAAAAAGACCCCACCCAATTCACATTAGATTTTAAATCTGAGGATATTAAGTTCAATCCAACAATTACTCCTACACAAAACAATAAATGGGCTATTGGACATGAAACAGATATAAAAGCAGGACTTAATGAGCTTTATATGAGGATACAGAACACAGATTATGATGGCTGTGTTTGGGCAGAAGCTGAACTAAAAATAGAAGGGATTGGAATAACCTGGACTCCTTCTGATTGCAAGGTTCAAGACGCAATTAATGCAATCTGTCTGAAAACTGATCCGCCCAAACCAGATGGAAGCGGGTACCCTAAATGTCCAAATGGATTTGGGGGTGCGTATAATTATCTTTTAGGCAGAATTGTAGTTGATGCTCCAAACAAATTTACTGGAGGAGATGTAACAAATCCAGCCTGGAGGACTGGACCGGTTAGTCAACTAGACCCAGAATTATATGCAGAAGTAAGTGCTTGGTGTGCTGCTGGCTCTACTGCACCTGCTAATAAGTGTGGGGAAGAAATGCTTGGAACATGTAAACCAATGGCGGACACATTCACAGGTTGTGCTGAAGGTGAAGAAAGGATTCCAGGGGATTGTGGACTAGGTAATAATGTTTGTTGTGCTCCAGAAGTTCAATTTTTATGTGTAGATGATGTTTCAAAACTAAAAAGAAGGGACTGCGTACAAGATAATTGTTATAAAATTGTTATAAGCGGTGAACCTTATCCTGCTGGTGCCGCTGGTTGCCAAGCTCAAGGATTAGGACAAAAATGTTGCGAATATGATTTGGATTTAAATTGTAGATCTGACGATACGCATTTTCGCGAATGCTGGAACCCACCCTGTCCGGAAGGTGCTACTTTTATGGGAACATGTTTAACAGGAGGAAAATATTGTTGTGAATGGACAACGGATGAAGGTACTTGCGTGTTGCCATCAACGCCGGCGCCCACTAATCTTGAAAAAGGAGAAAGCATGTGTTTTGGATCTATGTCATGGCAATGCATCTCTCCCCCACGCGCTCATAGCATTGAATGCGGAGAAAAAGGTTGTAATGATGATACTGGTATGTGTAACATTGAATAAGGATTATTTTTAACATTCTTAAGTTTGAGGCATTAGTAAACTAAAAATTCCACACAACATTTAAATACTCTTTTTCTTAATATAACCTTATGAAAGGCACCTTCGTCATGGTTGATGGCTTGGATAATTCTGGAAAAGGCACTGTTATTGAAGGCCTTAAGGAATGGGCACTGGCAAAGGGATTAAAGGTTCTGGATTTAAGAGATTATGCCCAAGCCAACAACAGCTTTCCAGAAGATGATGAGTTAAGTGGTTTTGATGCAATCTGCTCTGTTGAGCCAAGCCATGCTTACATAGGAAAAGCCATAAGGGATGAGATGATTCGCGCTGGGAACAGGCAATACAATGCCTTGTCAATAATGCATGCATTCTCCCTTGACAGGGAGATACTGTATAAAAGGGTGATAATACCTGCGCTCAAGCAGGGAAAGTATGTTTTCCAGGAAAGAGGAGTCATAACCTCAATAGTCTACCAGCCGGTTCAGATAAGGTTACCTTTAAGCGAGATAATAAGACTTCCAGGCAATAGCCTTGCCTTAATGAATGCACCTGACTTATTGCTTATAACCAATGTTGCACCAGAGATAGTTATGGAAAGAATGAAGGAGAACATGAAGAAAGACAGGGCAATATTTGAGGAGCTCAGCTTCCAGAGAAAGGTTGATTTGAGATATAAGAGCGACTGGCTAAGGAGTATTTTTGAAAGGCGAAACTCAAAGATAGTTTACATAGACAATAATCCACCAAAGACAGCAAATGAGTTGAAGGAGGAGACAAGGAAGATATTTGATGAGTTTCTGGAGAAAAGGTAAAAAGCATGATGGAAGTGGAAGCCCGTTCTTTTGTTTCTGAGGAAAAATACAAGGAATTAATTGGTTATTTCAGTAAAAACGCGGATTATTTGGGTGAGGATGAGCAGATAACCGTATATTTCTCTGGCGAAAAGGACTTAAGAACAAGATTGACCAGTAATGATGCAATGATTATTCTGAAAGAAGGCAGGATTCATGATGAAGGCAGGGATGAGCTTGAGGTTGTTCTGCCAAGGGGCGACTTTGACAAGATTAACAAAATTTTTGAGCTGCTGGGATTTAAAATAAAGGTCAAATGGTTTAGAAAAAGGCACATATTCAAATGGAATGATGTAAAGGTCTACATTGACTTTACCAGAGGATATGGCTACATAATTGAGTTTGAAAAGTTTTGTGATGAAGAAGATAAAAAGAAAATTTATGAGGATTTGGTCAGGAGATTAGAAAGCCTTGGTCTGCCATTAACCACAAAACAAGAGTTCACAAACAGATTTGATTATTACGTAAAAAACTGGAGAAAACTGGTCTAATCCTTTTCTTTTTGTGGCAAGAACGCGTCTAGCTTCTTGTTAGCCCTGATTGCCTTGTAACTCACACTGCTTTTGCCGTTTCCGTTTTTGCCATAATTCATAAAACGCACCTCTTTTGAAAAAGAGTCACCTCTTTTGGCTAGCTAGCTTGATATTTTTTAAAGATAACCAGTATATAAAGTCTGTTAAACTTAAAAGTATATTATGTTAACCCAGAATTCAAAAATATATTCTATAGATGGACACCGCACAAAAGTGATTAAATGACTTTGTATACAGAAGTAGTTAAAAAATTTTATCAGATTTCTACTGGTTCCCGTCCATGGAATTGTTCCTTGGTATGAAATCGTAAAGAGAAACCAGCCCGTGTTTCAAAATATCTCCTGTGCTTGAGCTGATTTTGAGATTGATTGTCTTGTAAGCAAGTGTTATGTAGGTTATGTTCCAAACCTGGCCAAGCTCAAGGTTCTGCAGCACTGCTATTGTTTTCTTTGTTGTTTCATTTGGAAAATTTTTCCTGCAGAAATCAGAGCCAAGCTCCATAACCTTGTTAAACTCCACCTTCACCTCGTTAATGTCAATGCCCTTTATATCCTGACCGGACTTAAAAATCTCTGAGTCAGGATTCTGCTTAATGGTTTTAGAAACAAGAAAAGATGTTATCTTGTCCTTTTCGCTTTCATAGTAATCAATCATCCACTCAGGATGGTCATTGTCATCAATCATTATGAAAGCTGACGAGAGAAAAGCTTCCTTG
>CAYGWL010000054.1:0-4396 GCA_964353575.1 uncultured Methanosarcinales archaeon
CGCTAGGAATACCTGACTGAGGCATTGCTGCCTTGCGAGCTTGGTAAGCACTAAATTGCTGATCAGTAACCCAAAGCAATCCTGCTATTTGCTTTTCAATCCCTTCACTTAACTCCACTGCCTCAGGCATCATTTTAGGCACCATCTTTATTACGCCAATTTCTTCAAGGAAGCTGTATGATGGTTCAAACTCAGGATATTTTCTGATAAGCCGTAATAGAGCATATACTGTATGTGAGGATGTAAAACCTGTTAGTCTATGCCCATAAATTGTGTCCAAAATCTCCATAGCCCATGGATCTCTTTTTATTCTGCCCAATGTTTTTTGATCAAGACTTTCCATTTTTAATTACCTCCCAACAACATGTTTTAAGCATGTTTTCATACATGGGTATTTAAATCTTTCGGTTTTTTATTACTCAAAAGAGGTTACAAAACAGCTCAGAGACAGCTCACAATTTTTCCAGCAGGGCTGTTGCCTTCTCTCCAAGCGCCAGCATGAAAGATGCCAGTCTTGGCCCCTGGTCCTTGTTGAGCAGGACTTTGTAGCCTGCCTTGAAGAACTGCTTTGGCTCAAGGTTCAGCTCCTTGCATAAGTCATAGAAATTCTTGAAGAGCTCGTCTTCTTTCATTTCCTTGTTCTGCTTCAGTATCTCCAGCACCCTCTTGAACGCCTTTATCTCTTTTTCTGATATTGCCAAATCTTTTGGCAGCTCTTTCTGGACCTCAAACTTCTGCTCTTCTGGAGCGTATTTCCTGACCCATAAACCTGCTTTGTAAATCCTTGACAGAATCTCTTTTTCAAGCTTTGGCTGGTGGTGCCCTGTCTTTTTGAGGCTGTCAATTATGTCAGTGTCATTGTCAAATACCTGTGCAAGCACTACAGCATGGTTGAAGCTCATGTTTATTGGCTTTTGGGGCTTTTCAACAGATATGTCATACAATCTTTTTATGTGGCTGAGCTCTTTCTTGTTATCAATCTTTATGTTGCCGAAGTAAACCTTGTTGCAGTAGTCAAAATCATCGTAAAGATTGGGCAGCTCCTTCCATGAGAATGACCTTGTCTTCATGAGTCTTTTGTTGTAATAGAACCTCAGCATTTCAGGCGTTGCAACCTCAAGCCAGTCCTTGGGATAGATTACATTTCCAAGGCTTGCAGACATCTTCACTCCTTCAATAATAAGATGCTCATAGAATATTGGTTCTGGCATGGGAAATTCAAGTACCTTTTCAGCAATCTCTCCATTGACCCACCATGCAGAGTTAGGAACTTGGTATTCTTTTCCTGCTCCTTCTGAACAAACCCCCCAGAACGCCCATTGGGCAGCCCACTCTGCCTTCCACATGAGCTTTCCATTTCCCTTTAATGGGTCAGCCAAGCCCTCAAATCCGCATCCCTTAGCCCTGGTATTTTCAAAGGCATAGTCCTTGCATATATAGTGTACCTTTCCATTTTCAAATCCCAATGCCTTGGCTGTAACTATCTTTCCGCAGTTCTCGCATATAGGTGTCCATGGAGTGTATGTTTCAGGCAAGGGCTCTTTCCTGTATTTGTCCTGGATTTCAACAAGCTTCTCAATATTCTCTATAATCTTCTTGATGAATTCATTGAAGCTTCCTTTCCTGTATTCTTCCCTCATGGAGAACTTCTTCATGTCGCTGAAAACAAACTCGTCAATTACCTTGAAGTATTGCTCCTTGTGGTGCTCTGCATAGCTCTCATGGCATGCTTCAGGGTCAGGAACATCTGTTACAGGCATTCCAAGATAGTCAACATAATTGCTAGGAACTCCTTCAGGTATCTTGCGCAAGGGATCCATGTCCTCAGCAACCCAAATAAGCCTTGACTTTACGCCAGCATCCTCCAAGGCTGTATGCACAGAGCTTCCCCTTATGGTGTCGCTAAGCCTCCCTATGTGAAGAACCCCTGATATAGAGGCAGATGTTTTAACAGTGTATTCCTTGAATTTTTGTATTGGTTTTTCAATGTAAAAGAACTTCTTTCTCTTGATTATTTTATCAGCTAGCTGGTCTGCCCAGAATAGCTCTTTGTCTTCTTCTTTTTCCATTTTAAAAATATGGGCCTAAAGGGACTTTCGAAGATGGCGCTTCCCAGTCATTGCTGACCAAACCGCCAATTATTCGAACCCTTGACCCTTCGGTTAAGAGCCGAATGCTCTACCAGGCTAAGCTATAGGCCCATATAAACACGAAAAATTTGTTATTGATATAAATAAGTTTCTAAAAATTAAGGTAAATGTTTAATTAGTTTAAACAAAAACAAAAAAAACAAAAGATATATAAACCGGCTTCCTTTCCTCCAACCAAACAAACCGTTTTTTGTTCTTTATCTTCCGAAAGGTTTTACGCAGAGGTGTAAAAAAATGGAAATACAAGAAAAATCACAAGAAATATCACGCGAAATCAAGAATATGTCCGCAGAACAGATGCTTGAAAGGATGTCAGACATGAGAAAGACACTGCTGACCCTGGAATGGGACCGCAAGCATAATCAGATTCACATTGGCATGGAGAGCAGGTATAACAAGCTGAAAGAGGAATACCAAGCCCTGGAAAAGCAGTTGAACGAACTGAGAAGCGTGGAAAAGGATGAGGCAAAGGAAGTAAAAGCAGAATCCTCAGAGGAATTAGTGGAACCAGTGGAACCGGAAAAAGTTAAGTCAGAAGAGGGCGTTCTTTAATTTCAAGAAATATTTTTCTTATGCATTTTTTTAAATCATTTTAAGCTTTCCGGTAATGCTGTCTATCTTCTCCTCATCATCAGGCCCAATTGCCACAGCAGTTGCTGTTCCCGGCTTTAGAACGGTCTTTCCAGCATCCCTTATGAGTATTGGCTTAAGCCCTGCACTTCTGGCTTTTTCATAGAAAGAGAAAAGCTCAGCCTCATCTTTAACCTTCAAAACAACCTTTTTTGAGCCATGACTCCTCCATTCATTGAGCATTTTCTTGCTGCTCTCAAGGGCTGCCTCAAGGCTCGCATGGCAGCATTGGACAGCAAGCTTTCCTTTGGGAAGCTTCAAATCCTGTCTTATGAGTATAACCTGCTTCATGTTTCCTTCTTTTATACTCTTATTATTAATATTTTTTGTTTTTAAGGCTGCATTGAAAACATCTGAATCCAGAAGTGTTACATCTAAAGAGTGGTAAAAAATAGAAAGGTTTATATATAAGTTCTTCCATAACACCTAATTATCATTGATATTATTAGCATAAAATTAACCAAACAATCAAGGAGGAAAAAATGAGTCCATTACTAGATGAGTTAAGAGTAAAACTTGACGAAGCAGCTCAAATAACACAAAAGAAAAGGGAACAGGAAGAACATAGCAGATTTGCAAAAGCATACAAGTACTCTAAAAAAAGAACGCAAGGAGGAATCTGGCCAGATGGTTCAGAAGCTGGCTTTATCTACTACATGGAAGATGGCAAGAGACAACAATCAGCACTTGACTTCTCTGAGGTTGGAATCCTGGCAGGAAAGAAGAAAGAAGGAAAGATTTCAGAAATAACTTTTTACCCAGATGACCTGGGAAAGATTGCTGGCTCAATATCCAAAGCTCTTGATTTTGCATTTAAACCAGAAGCTATGCCTGGTGGTAGAAGATCATTAGCAGGAAGGGCAGTGTGCGGCATGTATTTAACAGGGCTAACGGACAACAGGACACTCCTGCGAAAAATAGAAAAAGGCATTAAGCAACCAGAATCAGCTGGAGTGACCACGGAAATAGGTGAAAAATTCTTTGAGCTTGGCATGGTTGACGATTACCATAGTGACTTGTCACCACAATACGCAGGTGTGCTTGCTGCAGTGCTTGATGCAAAGCTAAGGCCTGAAGGAAAGATGAGTGATGAGGAGGCTTTTGAGAAAGGATTCCAAGAAGTGTACTCAGACAAAGGAAATTTGCTTTGGTCCAGTGGTGCACTCACACCAAAGGCATCATACACCTTAGATGAAGTGGCAAAGAGCAGGCGCATAAGTCAGATGGAAGTTTCAGATCTTGCTCAAAAAGTTGCTGATGAACGCATAACCGATCTTAAAATATCGCCAAAGGACCAGGGAAGGCTTTATGCAGGCGTAAAGAAAAGCATTGACGCTCTTCTTAGTCACCCTCAGTTCAAAGACGGAGAAGGAAGAGGCAAGATAGTGGTAAGAGACATCATGGCTGGTCTTTACCTGCTTGGAAGACTTCAGGAAGAACAGGCGGAAACACGAGAGCTATTGTCTGGCGTTGTAGATGCAAGACCAGAACTAGGCAAAGTTGTTGAAGCAGAACTCCAGAAGTACGAAGCTGTTCATTAGGAATTTTTTAATTTTATTTTTAATGTCTTCTTTTTGTTTTTCTAAAAAGATAATTCAACACATCTCATAGAATTC
>CAYGWL010000055.1:0-2235 GCA_964353575.1 uncultured Methanosarcinales archaeon
TAAACCTTTTCTGGAACAAGGAAAAGGGAGAGATAATCTGCAAGGACTGCGGACTTGTTATTGAAGACAAGATGGTTGACTTTACCCAGGAATGGAGAGAGTTCGACTCTGACCAGTCTGAATCAAGGAGAAGAGCAGGAGCTCCAATGACTTATACGCAGTTTGACCAAGGACTGGGAACAGAGGTTGGAAGAACCGCTGACCTTAGCAGGCTTAGTGACAAGAAGAGCAGGAACAAGTTCTACAGATTAAGAAAGTGGCAATACAGGATAAGCACTGCAATTGAACGCAACCTCAAGCTTGCGCTTTCAGAGCTCAAGAGAGTTGCATCATACCTCAAATTGCCAAAATCAGTTGAAGAGGAGTCTGCAAGGATTTATACACTGGCTGTGCAAAGAGGTCTTGTGAGAGGAAGGTCAATGGAGTCTGTTGTTGCAGGAGCATTGTATGCTGCATGCAGGCGCCATGAGGTCCCAAGAACACTTGACGAGCTTTCTGAGGCATCTGGAATAGAGAAGAAAGAAATCGGAAGAACATACCGCTTTGTAACAAGAGAGCTTGGAATAAGCATACTGCCAAGCAACCCTGCTGACTACATTCCAAGGTTTGCTTCTGCTTTAAGATTAAGTGCAGAAACCCAGTCAAGGGCTATAAAGATACTTGAGAAAGCCCAGAAGGCAGAGCTTACATCAGGAAGAGGGCCAACAGGAATTGCAGCAGCAGCCCTTTATGTAAGTGCTCTTATACACGGAGAAAAAAGAACGCAGAGAGAGGTAGCAGATGTTGCAGGCGTAACAGAAGTTACAATAAGGAATCGTTACAAGGAACTGCTTGACAAGCTGAAGCTTGAGAGAGAGATAAAGAAGACAAAGAAGAAGAAAAGAAAGGAATAAATTAAAACCTGAAAAGAAATTTTTTGAATTCAAGAATTCTTTTTTTATTGTTTTTGTCATTAACAATTTTTATGCCTTCTTTTTTCAATATTTTTACCTTTTTCTTTGTTCCGCTCCTGAAGCCGCCAACATAACCATTTGATTTTACAACTCTATGGCATGGAACATCCTTATTGGTGTTTTTGTTCAAGGAGTTTCCAACAGCCCTGTATGCCTTTGTTCCGAGCTTTTCTGCTATTATCTTGTATGTGCTTACCTTTCCTTTTGGAATCTTCTTGGTTAAATTAAAAACTTTCTGAGTGAAATTCATGAAAAAAGAAAATAACAGGGAGAATATAAATAATTATCGCAAAGACAGAGAATGAGATCGTTCATAATCTTTATAAACATGTTTTTTAAATCGCAGAGAGAGGGGAAATGGAGCGTGATGAATCATACGGTTCTGTAATCAAGGCAATGGGTGTTTATCTTCCTCCATTCTGCGTTGATGTAAATGACTTGGCTAAATCCGAGCCCTTTAATGCTTCAGATGAGGAGATTAGCGAGCTTAAAGATATAATTGGTCCTCATAAAACAACTGCTGTTGCTGACATGAGCTACATGGACTCTGTTGTTCTTGCGCTTAATGCCTTTGAAAATATGAAAAAAACTTCTGGAGATTTATTATTGCCAACACACTACCATGGTGTTAAGAAGGTGCTTGGAGGAACAGAAGACCCTCCTGACAAGTCAAAGCCAACCATGGCTTTGATGATGCAGAATCATTTTAGACTGCCAAGAAATTTGGAAGTTCTGCACAGTTCAGATGCCTGTGGTGTTGGAGGAAACATGTTGCTGAATGCAAGGGATTTTACATTGCTTAATCCTGGCTTGGAAGCCATTGTTGCAATGGCAGACATTGCAAGATACGACCCAGAAGCCAATAATGCCTACAAGAAGCTTGCAACAGCAGGCGCTGGCGGAGCTGTTTTCCTGCTGGGATATGCTGACCTGCGCAAAGACAAGTGGCTTATTAAAATGCCAAATCCTGGCACAGAAGGGTTTTATGCGCAGTCCTTTCCTGACTTTTGGGTTCCCAATGGAGCATTTTATCCTGAAGTTAATGGCTTGCTTTCATGCTGGTGCTATAACCTTGGGGTTCTTGGAGCTGTTTCCGACCACTTCAGAAAGCTTGATGTAAAGCAGGGAAAAAAGCCAGTGGAAGAAAGATTGAAGGATTACAAAATGGTTGTCATGCACACTCCTTTCGTCAATCAAGTAAGGGATGCATTCTGCCTGATTTATTCTTCTGAAATCAATGGAGGAATCAATGGCTTTTACAGCACAATAACAACACTGGAAG
>CAYGWL010000056.1:0-4642 GCA_964353575.1 uncultured Methanosarcinales archaeon
CGGCATGGGCTTGAGCTTGCTGAAAGATTGCTTGATGAGCATCTCCTATTAAAATATCATATTACGCGCTCTCACATGGATGATCCTTACAGCCCTTTATTTGATGAAATCATGGCTGGCTGGAAAATTCTTGAAAGAAAAGTTGTAACGCAGCTGGGCTCATTGCCTTATGAGGACCCAGCAGAAGCCATTGACTACAGTCTTAGGCATGATATTCCGTTCTTGCCAGAGCTTCCAGAGAGAGGCGAATCCATGTTGGAATATATTAAGAATCCTGGCAGGTTGAGTTGTTTGGATGAGTTTAAAAAGCACGCTTTTGAAACCGTGAAGATACAGTGCATTGGTCCTGCAACACTTGTTCTTAGCGGATATTCTGAGGACGAAGCTGTTGCAAGGATTTACGAGCACATTTCAGCCATTATGAATGGCTTAAGAGCACAAGAAATCTTGTTTTTTTTGGATGAACCAGCTTTAGGACACGCAGGATTTGACTACAAGGCTTTATGGAAACCAATATTTGAAAGCTTTAAAGATTTTAATATAGTTTCTGGAGTTCACACCTGCGGAAGCATGGACTGGGATGCATTGTTTGATTCTGATATTGACATCATAAGTTTTGATGCATCTAAATATGGAGATAATATTATGAAATATTCCGGATACAGGAGTGGCAAGAGAATTGCATGGGGCATAGCAGATGGAGGAGATGTTAAGGATTTTCAGAGGGGTGATTTATTGACGCTGCCTTGCGGAATGAACCCTCACTTATACCGCCTTGAGGACTGTGAAAAAAATCTTGAGATGCTCTTGCAGGTTTCTCGAAGCATTCATCCTTAAAGTTAATAAAGTAAATTTTATTATTTAAAAGTAGTTAAATTATAGAAAGATTTATAAATAATCCTGGCTTTATCCGTATAAAAATATTCTAAAATATAATAGTAAACAAAACATAGGAGGGATGTAAATGAGTATACTGCAAAGAGTGGATCGGCAGACGCCAATAACGGAGGTTCAGGTTGAGGCGCTTATAACCGGAGCTTTAAGAGGTTACGGCAATCTGTTTCTTATTAATGAAAAAACCTTTGATATGCCATTCGAAGGCGGAATGTTTAAAGCAGCAAAAAAAGTTGGTATAAGCACAAGCATGGAATTGGGAGAGATTGTCGAGAAGGTATTTGGTGGCATAACCTTACTCGCACAAATACCTTCTGTTCAAGCAAGGAGAACACAGTCAGGATTCTATACTGAAAACGATGTTCAGAAAGGAATGGAAAAATTAGTTGCAGAGTACAATTCAAACTTAGAGTTGTTAAAGAATGAGACAATAAGTAAAATAGAAGAACAGCAAAAAGACGCTGATGAATTATTTGCAGAATTTAGTGAAGCTAACAAGGCATTGACAACTTCTTATGCAACAAGGGATATTGATAAAGTTGCAGAAGCTTTAGCAGGAGTGGCAGACATTACTGGCTGGAAGGCATTTGTCCCTGTGACTTCAGTGTACCAGGCGGTCAAGGCCATGAGCAAGCTTGCAAATTCATTAGTTTTTGACGACCACCTTGAAGAAGCTGAACCGATTTGGGAAGAACTTACCATCGCCTTGGAAAAGGCAAAAGTAAGGAGGCAACTTGGTATAAGCTTGGGAGGACACGAGTTAGTGAGAAATGCGTCTTATGTAGAGCCTTTCCAGGAATATTCCGGACCATTGGACTTCCGCCTAGTGGCTAGAGACCTTATAAGGGAACACGCTAACATTAGTTATCATTAATTTTTTTTTATTATTTTTTTCTTAAGCACGCTTCTTATTAATTTTAATCTGTTCTTAGGCATTCTTAATAACAAAATTTATAAATTCATTTACTTTCCCTCTTTGTTTATCTTAAAGGAAACTTAACGAGGTGGCAACAAATGGGACTTTTTAGAAAGACTCCAGAAGAAAAGGCAAAAAAAAGGGAAAAAGAAAAGGAACTGGATGAATTATTAGACTGGGTTGAAACACTTGAAAGTTATCCCGGAAGCGTTTCTGATTACAGCAGGTTAAAGGGAGAAGACTACCAGGAAATAGATTTAAAAGGACCTGAAAAATCTTTTTTTATCTATTCTTATATGGAAGACTGCGATGATGAGCGTATAGAATTAATAAGACAGTTGCGCAGAGAGGGATGTGTTGCTCTTGTCCATTTTCAATATTCATTTGACACTTGTTTTGACGGAGGAGGGGTTCCAGTTAAGAGGAAGCTTTGAACACACTTTACAGAAACTTTGGGAATATCCCTTTATCCTCACCTGCCTTTTCAAACTCCTTGAGCAGCTCCTTCTGCTTTCTGCTGAGATTCTTTGGAACCTCAACTATGACTTTCACCTTCTGCGAGCCATTTCTGCCTGTCTCAAGGTCAGGTATGCCTTTGTCCTTCATGCTGAATATTGTGTTGCTCTGTGTTGCTGCAGGTATCTTTAGTTTTGCCCTTCCGTCCATGGTTGGGACATACACCTCGCCTCCAAGGCATGCTGTTATAAAGCTTATTGGCTTTTCCATGTAAAGGTCATTTCCCTGCCTTTCAAAGGTGCCATGGGGTTTTACCTTTATTATGACGTAAAGGTCTCCGCTTTCAGTGTTTTTCTCTCCTGCTTCTCCCTCTCCCTTTATCCTTAGCCTGCTTCCTGTTGAAACGCCTGCCGGTATGTTTATGGTTATCCTTGTGCTCTCCCTTGTTCTTCCTTCTCCATCGCACTCCTGGCAGAGGTTCTTTATGTAAGCGCCTGAGCCATGGCATTTATTGCAGTTGCTTGTTGTTGAGAAAAGTCCGAAGGGTGTTCTTGAGGTTCTTCTTATGTATCCAGTGCCTTTGCAGCTTTCGCATTTTACTATGTCTGACTTGCTTGCTGCACCAGAGCCATCGCACCTTTTGCATGTTTCATATCTCGGCACAATTATGGTTTTCTTTGCTCCGAAAGCAGCATCCTCTAAATCAATCTCAAGACTGTAGGCAAGGTCTGCTCCTCTTCTGCTGCTTCTGGTTCTATAGCTGTGCCCAAAGAAATTATCAAATATGCTGTCAAAGTCAAATGCTCCAAAGCCGAATTCTGAGAAAACATCCTTGAAGTCAAAGCCTGCTCCGTAGCCAAAGTCCTGTGCACCTGTTCCGAAGTGGTCATACTGCTCCCTTTTCTTGTCATCAGCAAGAACAGATGCTGCCTCGTTAATCTCCTTGAACTTCTCCTCTGCTCCAAGCTCCTTGTTCAAATCAGGATGATACTTCTTTGCGAGTTTTTTATAAGCTCTTTTAACCTCATCCTTTGTGGCGTCCTTGCCCACTCCTAATATTTTATAGTAATCTTTGACCATTTTTTAATTCAATTCAACTCCCAATTTCATTAAATCCTTTTTTAACTGCTGTGCATTCTTGAATAAAATTGTCTTCATCCCGACTTTTCTGGCTGGCGCAAGATTTTCTGATTTGTCATCCACATAGACGCAGTTCTCAGGAGGGATTCCTATTTTTCCTGTTACCATTAAATATATTTCTTTACCGGGTTTTCTCAAGCCAACTTCGCAGGAAAGCGTAACAGCGTCAAAGCCTTTGTAACGTTTTTGCTTGCGGTTATATTCTGCATGCGGCAGGATTGTATTAGACAGCACAGCCAGCTTGTACCCATTGCTTTTGAGTTTTGATATAACTTCCTTTACTTCAAAATTTTCTTTTGAATTTTGGTTATGTGTATCTGCCCAAAGGTTTTCACATCCTTGAGGCAGGTCTCTCCCCACCCTTTTGGCAAATTCTTTCCAGAATCCTTTTTCAGGTATATTCTTGATTTGGTATGCTTTTGCTAGTTCGCTGGCGATTGATGCTGCAAGGCTGTATTTTATATTAAATCTTTCAGATATCTCTTTGAATGTTATTTGGTCAGTGTCATTTACAATTACTCCTCCAAAATCAAATATTACTGCCTTTATCATTTATTTCATTTACCCTCTTATAGCTTTACACTCATGCTTCTTAATTCATCTTCCAGCTGCGATGCTGTTGTAAATAGTATTGTTTTCATGCCAATCTCTTCAGCCGGCTTAAGGTATTTTTCTTTGTCGTCTATGTAAACACAGTCCTGAGGATGTGCTCCTAATGTTTCCAGAGCGAGTCTGTAAAATTCTGGGTTTGGTTTCTTCATTCCAACCTCGCTTGATAAAATAAGATGTTCAAAGCCATGATAACCATCACTTTCACGGTTGTATCTTACATATGGGGGGATTGTGTTTGATAAGATTGCTAATTTATACCCTGCCTCTCCAAGTTTTCTTACGATTTCAGCTACATCAGGCTTTCTTGGGACTAATGAAGCTTCATTCAACCACAGCATCTCGTAATCCTCAGGCATTTCAATCCCAACTTCTGTTGCGAATGTGCTCCAGAACTCTTTGTCAGTTGTGTCTCCAGTTTGAAATTTCAGCAGTAACCTATCAATTGTTGCCTCAGTTAAGTCATATGGCACACTAAACTTTTCTGAAAAGTACCTGTTGACGTCTCCTTCTGGTTCAGGTATAATTACCCCTCCGAAATCAAATATTATTGCTTCAATCATTTCACTCCACCCCCGATAAATGTTTTCTCAGCTCTTCTGGTTTTATATCTATCTTATTAAATAT